>CAYHPG010000006.1:0-18403 GCA_964358625.1 uncultured Gammaproteobacteria bacterium | reverse complement strand
TTTAGGTGAAGAGCGCGTAATTGTTTCGCCCGTTGCCGGCACGACGCGCGAGCCCATTGATACGGATTTCGAACGCGACAACAAACACTACACCTTAATCGACACCGCAGGCATCCGTCGTCACGCCGAACGCATCCGCACACTTGAAGCCGTTGGCGTCGAGCGGACGATTGCCGTGCTCCGTCGCGCCGACATCGCACTGCTTGTCCTCGAAAGCAACAAACTGCTCGCCAGTCAAGACCTGCGCATCGCATCGACACTCGTTGATAATACGGTTGGTGTTATCGTCATCGCAAACAAGTGGGATCTGTTTCACGGACAATCATCAATGGCAAAAGATGATGGAAACAATGACGCGACCAAACGATATGCCGCATACCTCCGACGGCAGATGCCGCACATCGCATGGGCGCCCATTCTTTTTATCGCCGCAAAAACCGGTCGCAATGTGCATAAAATTCTTTCCACCGTCGAAGCGGCGGCGACTGAACGCCAAAAAATGATTCCCGAAGCAGAGCTCACGCAGTGGCTCAAACGCCTCACGTATCGCCCGCATAAACATAAGAGTGAACGGAAGGTGCGCACGCCACATATTTACGGCTTCAAACAAACGGGGACTGCTCCGCCAACCTTCGAGCTCGTGACGGAATTTAAAGTCGTGCCAACAAAACGCGGCATGCAAAAAGAAACCGTGCGCGACTCCTACGTGCGCTTCTTGGAAAACCAACTCCGCGCGTCATTTGGCTTCACCGGCACCCCGATCGTGGTGAAAATACGAACGATTGAATAATGTCGAGTCTAAGTCTCTTTCATAGATGAGACTTAGACTCTTTGGTGCGTGAAAACTTGTCTAGTGACTGCGGGCAAAACAAAACTCCCCTTCGGAGGGAGCTTTGTTTAACGATCCACGTAATGCAGATCTGGCTCAACATCTATATACAGAATAGCATGTATTTTCCCCTCTTAAAATAAGAGGGGGTGAGGGGGAGTTATTAAGTGCAACTTTCATAACCCCCTTTAATCCCCCTTAGCTTAAGGGGGAGAAATCGATCGCATACATTCCATTACTATAAAAGGAAAGGGATATGATATACTTCAAATCATGAAACTCATTGTTGGACTCGGCAATCCGGGAAAGGAATATGATGGAACGCGACATAATATTGGTCGCGAGATTGTGCGCGCGTTGGCGGATGAGTGGAAGGTGCAAAAAAAACTCCACGCCGAAACTGCGAAACTACAGGAAGGTCCTCGACTACGCTCGGACAATAAAACCGTTCTCGCTCTCCCGACGACATACATGAACGACTCCGGTCGCGCCGTCCAAGCATTAGTTTCAAGTTTCAAGTTTCAAGTTTCAAGTATTCTCGTCGTCCACGACGACCTCGATCTCCCCCTCGGCACGCTTCGCTTCAGCAAGGGCTCCGGCGCCGCGGGACAAAAAGGTGTGCAATCCATTATTGACGCGCTCGGCACAAACAATTTTGCGCGCCTGCGTATTGGTGTTGCTGGCGCGCATCGCGCAACCACTGACGCGACGAATTATGTGCTCAAAAAATTCGGCAAAGAAGAGCAAAAAAAAGTTACGGAAATAAAAAAGCGAGCTCTCCACGCGCTCGCCGATTGCTGCACCGACGGTCTTGCGGTCGTTATGAACCGCTACAACTGACGCCGCGCGCGGCGTGGCTCATCGCGAACGAGCCATTGCCACCCTCGCGGCACAGGAGATGTAATGCTCTTGGCAATGAGACACAAACCAAGAATCATGAAGAAAACGATACCGTAAATGATCATCCCCCACTGCCACCACAGGTACTCCATGCGCAACCCCTCCTCGCCTCCCCTTGGTCTAAGGGGAGGAAATCAAAAAATGATAATGAATCCGCAATACTGCCTACGAGCGTACAATCTCCTGGAAAATCCAGAATTTCGTAACTTGCTGGCGTAGAGAAACCGAGGAGGGTCGGCGCTCGTTGCCGCTCGTAGACAGAACCATGTACTCATGTAAACGCTATCGTAAAACAAAAATAAAATTTTGTCAAGATGAAAGATGAATGATAAAGGGGCGCCGGTAAAGACACCCCTTGAAAAACTATCTCCATTTCCATCTCTCTCGAAATTTCGAGAGGGAACCATCAGGTTTGTAGATTGTAACGCCTGCGACACGCTCACTGAACCCGCCGCGAAAAATTTGCGACGCGAGCGCAGAAACCCTTTTCCGTTCTTCTGGTAAAGGTCGCGCGGCAGTGCCGTTGTGATCCTTAAGATTAAATTCTACAATCCTCTCATGCTCAATGCCAAAAAAGAATGAAAATCTCCCCTCCTCGATCTGCACCGTTGTGACGAGACCATCGTTGATCGTAATGATGCACAAATTTTCGTGCCACTGGAACCATTTCCTTATGACCACGCTTTATCCTCCTTTATAGAAGCGTGGTCCCTGCCTCAGACCAAGGACCGTATCCTTTGAAGAAAGTGTAACAAAATCACGCGCCATGTCAACTTCCAGTCTCCAATCTCCAACCTCCAGCTTCCACGATAAAAAATACTGGATCGCGCTCGCGCACTGCGAAGCATTAACCCCACTGTATTGGAAACAATTACTTGCTGTTTTCCCAAGCGCAGAAGCAATCTGGCATGCATCACAAAAGGATCTTGAACATGCCGGCACGACTCCTGCAATTGTTGCTGATCTTATACAGATACGAAAAACCGTTGATCCTGATGTGGTCATGGATCGCCTTATAAAAGAGCACGTTGAGGCCATCCTTTTAAACGACGAATCATATCCACGGCTCCTCAAAGAAATTACCGACCCGCCGTACGTTTTGTTCGTCGAAGGAGAACTTTTCAAAGAAGAGCGCGTTGGGGCACTCGGTGTTGTGGGAACGCGGAAAATGTCATCCTATGGACAAACCGTCCTCCCTCCCATTATCGCGGAATGCGCGCGTACGGGACTGACGATCGTAAGCGGCCTCGCGCTTGGCATTGACGGCCTCGCGCACGCAACAACGATAGAAAACGGCGGCCGCACGATTGCCGCTATCGGCTCGGGCATTGATCGCGCAAGTTTATATCCGTGGCAACATCGACAACTCGCTGATCGCATTGTGGCGAGTGGCGGCGCGCTTGTCTCCGAATACCCGCTCGGAACCCCGCCCCTTGCGCATCACTTCCCTCTTCGCAATCGTATTATTTCCGGACTTTCACTCGGCGTGCTGGTGACGGAAGCTCCGCAAAAATCCGGAGCGCTTATTACCGCGTTTGCCGCACTTGATCAAAATCGAGAAATATTTGCGATTCCCGGACCCATCCACCACCCGAATTCATGGGGACCGCACGACCTTCTGAAGCGTGGAGCAATCCCCGTAACCGAGGCACGGGATATTCTCCATGCGCTTCCGATTCTTTCTCTCGCGGAAACGCCACAACGGCAAATGCCAAATCAAGAAAAAGCCCCTGCGCTTTCTTCGGAAACTGAAGCGGCAATTCTCGCATTACTCACAAACGAAACACTCCATATTGACGATCTTGTCCGCCGATCGAACTTGACGCCGAACGAAATCATGAGTACGCTCGTACTTATGGAAATGGATGGGAAAATCCGCAATGTTGGAGGAGCACAATACACTCTTGAGACTGTAGAAAAACTATTACGTTATCCTTCGAGCGAGCGTAGCGAGTCGAGAAGTAAGCCAAATTTTAGCTTCTCGACAAGCTCGAAGAATAAAATTTAGCGGATTTTGATCATTTTTCTACACTCTCACTCTTATATAATTTTCAATTTCTAATTTTCAATTTTCACATGGCGCATAAACTTGTCATTGTCGAAAGCCCAACAAAGGCAAAAACGATCAGCCGCTTTCTCGGCAAGGACTATACGGTGCTGTCATCGTATGGTCACATTCGTGATCTACCGAAAGGCGATCTTGGTGTTGATACGGCAACATTTCTTCCACGCTATATCATCCCTCGAAAGAGTCAAAAAAACGTTACTGCATTAAAAAAAGCTGCGGCGAAATCCGAAGCGGTCATTCTCGCGACTGATGAAGACCGCGAAGGAGAGGCGATTGCCTGGCACATTACGAAGGCGCTCGACTTAGATGAAAAGAAAACAGAGCGCATTGTCTTTCATGAAATCACCGAAGAGGCGATCGCCGAAGCCTTGAAAACTCCGCGCGCGATTGATGGAAAACTTGTTGATGCGCAACAAGCGCGTCGCATTCTCGATCGGCTGGTTGGGTATGAACTCTCGCCACTCCTTTGGAAAAAAGTCGTGCGCGGTCTTTCCGCTGGACGCGTGCAATCCGTCGCGCTCCGGCTTGTGGTTGAGCGCGAACGCGAACGCCTTGCGTTCAAGCAACAAGAATATTGGACGATCGAAGCAACATATAAAAAGAAAGAAGAAACGTTCATTGGAAAATTGCACGCCATTGACGGAAAGCCACTTGATAAATTTGCAATCACGAACAAAGAAAACGCAGAAACGATCGTCCAGACCGTGGGAAACATCCCGCACATTGTTACTGCAATCACCAAAAAACAATTGACGCGTACTCCTCCCCCACCATTTACCACTTCCACGCTCCAGCAAGAAGCGAATATGAAGCTCGGATTCTCGGCAAAACAAACCATGATGCTTGCACAACGGCTCTATGAAGGTATCGATATGGGGAGTGAAGGATCCATTGGTCTTATTACGTACATGCGTACAGATTCCGTAAATCTTGCAGGAAAATTTATTAGTGAAGCAACAACTTTTGTTCACGATACCTACGGCAAACATTATGGCATTGCTTCTCCACGTACCTACGCAACAAAATCGAAGGGCGCGCAAGAAGCGCACGAAGCCATCCGCCCCACTGCTGCCCACCGCACGCCGGAGAGCATCAAACACTCCCTCGAACCGCGCATGTGGCGATTGTATAACCTCATATGGCAACGAGCGATTGCGACACAAATGGCGCCGGCAACGATCGAAGCAACAAGCGTCACCCTCGATAGTGGGAAACATACATTTCGTACCGCAGGATCAGTCATCGTCTTTGATGGATTTTTAAAGGCAAGCGGAAGGCCGAGTAAAGAAAAAATTCTCCCTCTACTCACGAAGGACGAATCGCTGACGCCAACAGCGCTGGCGCCGTTCCAGCATACGACTGAACCGCCCGCACGCTACTCGGATGCAACACTCGTAAAGTCGCTCGAAGAATACGGCATTGGTCGCCCATCAACGTATGCGCCGACGATTGCGACGCTCGTCGATCGCAACTACGTTTCTCGCGATGAGAAGAAAAAATTGCAACCGACAGATATTGCGTTTGTTGTCACTGATCTTCTCAAAGAACATTTCCCCAATATCGTTGATTATCAATTCACGGCAAATGTCGAGCAAGAGTTGGACGCCATCGCCGAAGGAAAACAACTATGGCAAGAAGTGCTGACGCTCTTTTATCGTCCCTTCCACGAACAGATAGAAAAAAAGATGAACGAAATATCGAAAAAAGCGATTACCGAAGAGGCAACGAAGGAGGTCTGTGAAAAATGCAGCAAACCCATGGTGATAAAAATCGGACGTTTTGGGAAATTTTTAGCATGCACGGGTTTTCCGGAATGTCGCAATACGAAAGCGATCACTGCTGAAGGAAAAATTGAAGCGCTCCCAACAACTGATGAAAAATGCCCGACATGCGGCTCATCCATGGTCATAAAAGAAGGGCGCTTCGGACGATTTATTGCGTGCAGCAAGTATCCGGAATGTAAAACGACAAAACCAATCGTCGCGTCAACGGGTATCACCTGCCCTACGTGCGGAAAAGGAGAAATCGCCGGACGACGATCAAAGCGCGGAAAAATGTTTTACGGATGTACGGCATATCCGGCATGCAAATTTGTTCTCTGGTCAAAACCAACGGGCGAAAAATGTCCGGCCTGCGGCTCGCTTCTTGTCGCAGGAAAAGAGAACACTGTTGTATGCTCGAATAAAGAATGCAAGTGATTTTGTCTGCGAGCGCCGCGCGAGCAGGTACAAAATCCTTACCCCCTCACTCAAAATCAGGGAAAGAAAAAGGTTCTTCCTTACTATCCACTGGCTTAGATCATTACATTGTTCATGCTTCGTAGAAAGAATTTTGAGTGAGGGGGTGCTCGGTTGTAACGAATTTCCTTCGCTTCGCTCGTAAATTCTAACAACACTCACATGACTGACCCTCATCATGCCACGTTTCGCAATCTTCTCACACTCATCCGCGAAGCGGAGCCACGCGTCGACACTGATCTTGTCACGCTCGCATATGAAACCGCGCGACAAGCCCATGCCGGACAAAAACGCATTTCCGGCGAAGACTACATCGTGCATCCACTCGGCGTTGCAACCTATTTAGCGCAGCTGCATCACGTCGACACAGCAACGATCATCGCGGGACTCCTCCATGACGTCATCGAGGACACGTCGTACACCATTGATACGCTCCGAAAAGATTTCGGCGATGAAATTGCTGATATTGTCATGGGCGTCACCGTGCTTGAAAAACTCAAATATCGCGGCGTGGAACGATACCTTGAAAATCTTCGAAAAATGTTCGTTGCGATGGCGAAAGATATCCGTGTTATTTTTATCAAATTCGCCGACCGTATTGATAATCTGAAAACGCTACACGTCTGGCCACATGACAAGCAGCTGCGGATTGCCCAGGAAACGGTAGAAATTTATGCGCCGATTGCAAACCGGCTCGGTATGGGAAAAATTCGCGGTGAACTCGAAGATCTCGCCTTTCCCTATATTGACCCGGATGCATACACGTGGACGAAGAATCTTTTACTTTCCATTGCGCCAAAACGAGAAAAATATCTCGATGATGTGAAAGATATTGTTCGGAAAGCGATGACGAAAGAAAAAATTAAGACCTTTGATATTCACGGACGATCGAAACATCTTTTTAGCCTTTATCGAAAACTGCTGCGTTACGATCGAGACATTTCGCGTATTTACGACATCATCACCATGCGCATCATCGTCAATAATCTTGCGGATTGTTATGCGACCATGGGCATCATTCACCAAAAATGGCGCCCGCTCAAAGGACGCATTAAAGATTATATCGCCAATCCAAAACCGAACGGTTATCAATCATTACATACGACAGTGTTTTGTGAAAAAGGAGAAATACTTGAATTTCAAATTCGTACAAAAAAAATGCACGCGGAAGCGGAGTTTGGTGTCGCAGCGCATTGGCAATATAAAGAGCGAGGTGAGCGCGGAGGAAGTCCCGCAACAGCGAAACTTGACCTCGAATGGATCCGCGAACTCACACGCTGGCACAAACGCATCCACGACAAAGAAGAACAGTTGCAGAAAATGAAACTCGACGTATTTCAAAATCGCATTTTTGTCTTCACGCCAAATGGTGAAATCATTGATCTTCCGGAAGACGCAACGCCGATTGATTTCGCTTATCATATCCATACAGAAGTAGGAAATCACTGCAGCTCCGCAATTGTGAATGATCATCTCGTGCCGCTTGATACAAAGCTAAAAAGCGGCGATATTGTTGAAATTATTCTTGACAAGAAACGAAAAGGACCTTCGTCCGATTGGTTACAATTTGTAAAAACGACAACCGCGCGGGCAAAAATAAAAAGCCAAGTCAAGGTGCATATTGTTGACTGGCTCAAAAATATTGTATCTACGACGAAGAAATAGAAGTAATGATTTTTTTTGCGATGCGACGAAGTTCCTCTGCATTCGAGAAATGAATTACGATTTTCCCTTTCTTCCCATTGCGGCGAATCTCCACGCGCGTCGCAAGCGCTTCTTGGAGAAGCTGCGCTTCTTCTGATGCAGATCCCGGTCGCGCACGACGTATGCCGCTCCCCTTTCCTGAAGGGTTATTTTTTAGAAGCGTTTCTGTTCCCCGCACGGAAAGATCACCGGTAATAATCCGACGATACGCTGTCAGTTGTGCCCCTGTTTCCGGAAGCCCGGCGAGCACTTTCGCGTGTCCTTCCGAAATTTCCCCACGCGCGACTGCGCGCTGCACTTCTACGGGAAGATCAAGAATACGCAGTGTGTTTGCAATGGCGGATCGCGGCTTTCCAAGTCTTTTGGCGGTCTCTTCTTGTGTCAAACCAAATTCATCCATGAGCTTGCGATAGGCAGATGCCCGTTCAATGGGATCAAGATCTTCGCGCTGGAGATTTTCAATGAGCGCAAGCTCAAGCTTCTCCATTTCTTTTGTTTCTCGAAGAATCGTAGGGACGGTTTTAAGTCCCAGCTCTCGCGCCGCACGAAAACGCCGCTCTCCTGCAATGATTTCATACAGTCCATCCGCTCGCGGTGTCACCACAAGTGGTTGCAAAATACCATACGTACGGATAGATGCGACCATGTCTTGTATTTTTTGTGGATCGAAAAAGACGCGCGGCTGTTGCGTGTTTGATACAATCTTCGCAATCGGAATCTGCCAAATTTTATCGCGCGATTCGGGCGACGACATATCAATGGCCGCAGGCATCGACTGCGGCGCCTGCTTTTTTTGATTTTGCGGAATAAGTGCGGAAATTCCTTTCATAAAAAATGTAAAATGGAAAAATCAAAAATCAAAATGACCGATTAAAATGTAAAAATAATTTTAAATTTTGCATTGTCATTTTCCATTTTGATCTTTACATTTTTATCTATAATGTTCCTATAACCTCTCGTGCCAGCCTTTCATATGCTCTTGCTGCTTTAGAGTTAGGATCATACTCAAACACCGTCTGCGCAACACGCGGCGACTCGGCAACTTTCACAGAACGCGGAATCACGGAGCGAAAAATCTTTTCGGGAAAATAGCGATACAAATCTTCAAAAATGTCCTGCGAAAGTTTGTAGCGGTCGTCGTGCATGGTGAGCACAGCGCCAAGCACTTGCAAATCCGGTTTTATGTTCTCGCGTACAAGCCCGATTGTCTCCATGAGCTGACCTAATCCTTCAAGCGCAAAATGTTCCGCCTGTACCGGAATCAACACTTCGTCCGCTCCGACAAGTCCGTTTAATGTCAGTATACCAAGTGTAGGCGGCGCATCAATAAGAATAAAGTCGTAATCGTTTCGGATATGTAGAAGCGCATCTTGCAAACGATACTCGCGACGTTCAAGTGGAATAAGCTCCACGGATGCGCCGGCAAGTCCAAGATGTGCGGGCAAAAGACGATATGTTTCTTTCCGTGTCGGGAGCACAAATTCTTTCGCGCGATTAGGCTCAAACAGACTCTCGTACACACCGCCCGAAAGTGTGCGATGATTATGTCCCAAGTACGTTGTCGCATTCGCCTGCGGGTCAATGTCAACGAGAAGCACATACTTTCCCATGTGCGCCAATGCCCAGCCCAAGTGCACGGCGGTTGTTGTTTTTCCAACCCCGCCTTTTTGGTTGACGACTGCAATAACTCTTGCCATGAAAGTAAAGACCGTAAAGACAGTAAAGTAAGTGAAGTCAGCTGACTTTACTGTCTCGCTGTCCTCGCTGTCTTTACTATATCACGCTTTGACAATCCGCGACAAAAATCGTAGGATAAAAAGAAAGAATACGCCGAAGTGGTGAAATTGGTATCCACGTAGCACTCAAAATGCTATGGGCGCAAGCCCGTGAGGGTTCGAGTCCCTCCTTCGGCATTTCAAAATGCCAAAACAAAACAGAACATGATGCAATTCACGAAACACGCAGAAGATAAATTCGCAATATTGCAAAGACACAAATTTTCTATTACAAGAGATCAAGTGATCGAAACGGTAAACGATCCCGACGACGTTGATACCTCACGCCTCCCGCTCTTTATCGCGCAACGAAAATTTGACAAGACGCATGTATTACGCGTAGTATATAAAGTAGAGTTTGGGGTAAAAATTATCATCACCTTCTATCCAGGAAGAACAAAACAATATGCGCACGAAAACGAAAGCTAAAATTTCTTACGAACCTGAAGCTGATGTGCTGACGTGGGAGATTACTGATAAACCGATCGATTTCGCACGAGAGATCGGGAATGTTGTTGTGCATTTTACAAAAAATAATATCCCTGTCCTCGTCGAAATCCTTGAAGCAAGCACCTTCATCAAGAAAGCAAAACAGCTCGTTGGTCAAGAGCATCGCGTAAAAACGCCGGCATTCGCTGGAAGATAACAGTTTTCATACACCCGTGAGAGTTTGCGGACTTTCTACAGGCTCAACCTAGTCGGAGGGAATAGTCATGCCGCATGAAAAGAGAGAAGGCAGTGCGAGTGATGCGCGTCGTATAGAGCACATCGGAGGGATCGTTCCACACACGAGGGAACGGCTACCGAACGGCACCATACGAATCACCAATCACTGCCCAAAGTGCGGACGACCAACAGACGTAGGGGGCGAATACTGCCTCTCTTGTTGCCTCGGGCGATAAACGCCTATTGCGACAAGAAGCCCCGCACTATCCAGTCGATGCAGATGGCCTGCCTGCATCGATTTTTTTATATTTCTTATATTCCTAAAATCTGATATAATCAAACAGTATGTTTTCCGCCCTCTTAGCAACCATCGTCCCAACGTTCGGCATTATTTTCATTGGCTGGCTTGCCCGACGCGTTGGCATTTGGGAAAAATCGTCGGTCAAAGTACTCAACAACTACGCGTATTACTTGGCGCTTCCCGCGCTTATCTTTCAGAGTTTGCTCCGCTCCGATATTGGAAAATATTTTGGTAGCCAAGATGTAAAACTGCTCCTCGGCGTCCTTGCAGCACACGTTGCCGTTTTTCTTCTCGTCGCGATCATCTGCGTTATCGGCCGCTTCTCCAAAGAACTCCGTGCCACCGCGCCGATGCTCGCAACACTTGGGAATACCGCATATCTCGGCATCCCATTTGCCACCTATGCATTTGGTTCTGAAGGAACGGCGTATGCATCAATCCTCTCCGTCCTTCTCCTTACCGTATTCATCTTCACAAGCATCGGCGTTTTGAATCGTTTTGGAAAGCCAGAAGGAGACGAAGGCGCATTAAAAAAAATCCTCCAACTTCCCTTCCTCTGGGCGGTCGTTCTTGGACTCCTTCTTTCGTTTGCCGGCATCACCGCATTCCCGCTTTTCCTCTCACGCTTTATTGGCATCCTTTCTGATAGCGCAGGCCCAACAGCGCTTCTTGGTCTTGGGACATTTCTCTATGACATCGAGCTTCACGATATTCCGTGGAAGCGTGTCAATCTCCTTTCAACAGTAAAAGTCGTCCTTCCAACGCTCGGAAGTTTCGCAATTCTCCACGTACTCGGTGTGACGGGCGTACTTCTCGCGATCGGTGTGGCAGTTTCCGGAACGTCCACTGCAGTCACCACCTTCGTACTCTCTACGCAATACCGTATCGGCGAGCGCCTCACGGCCGGTACCATTCTTATCTCGACATTCTTCTCGCTTATTATCCTTTCGCTCGTTTCTGCTCTCTGGATCGGAACGAGTATCTTTCAATAGACTCGAACAAAAAACCACTTCGATAATCATCCGAGTGGTTTTTGTTTATATCTTGAGCCTGTAGAAAAATGTCATTGCGAGCCACGAAGTGGCGCGGCAATCTCACGATGTACTAACACATGTAAGATTGCTTCGTCGCGGAGCTCCTCGCAATGACAATTTTTAAGTCATTTTTCTACAGGCTCACTTTCAATCGCGCGCGCACTTCATCCAACCTCCCTGCTGATCCTAACTTCTCGTTCTTGTGCGCGATGAATTTTGCGTATTCGCCGATAAAGACCTCGCCGGGCTTCCGAAAATCAATGCCCTTCGGTTCGTCGCGAAGATACTCACGATGCACGCGCGTCCAGACGAGGCGACCATCGGTATCAATGTTCACTTTTGTCACGCCAAACGGCACCGCCTTCACAAACTCGTTTTCATCTACTCCTTTCGCTCCTCCTAATTGTCCGCCCGCTTTGTTAATACGTTCCACTTCTTCCTGCGGTACTGATGACGATCCATGCATCACAAAGGGCATTGCCGGAAGCCGCTTTTGAATTTCCGCAAGACGATTGATATGCAGCGCCTGCGATCCTGAAAATTTATACGCCCCATGCGATGTGCCAATCGCAACCGCCAAGCTATCGCATCCGGTCTTCTCTACAAAATCTTTTGCTTGATCTGGGTCAGTTAAATGCGCACTCTTTTCGTCCACTTTAATATCTTCCTCCACTCCACCAAGTTGCCCAAGCTCCGCCTCTACCACAAGTCCTTTGGCGTGTGCGGCAGCAACCACGCGTTTGGTGATCGCGATGTTCTCTTCGTACGGAAACATGCTCGCGTCAATCATAACCGAACTGTAAAACCCGGAAGCAATCGAATCCATGCAGGATTCTTCATCGCCATGATCTAAATGTACAGTATAGATTGCGTCGGGAAAAATTTTGTCTGCAGTGCGAATCAATGCCTCGAGCATAAGCTTATTCGCATATTTCCGTGCCCCACGGGAAAGCTGAATGATAAACGGCGCCTTGGAATCGAGGTTCCCCTTAAAGAGCCCCATCAACTGCTCGAGGTTGTTAATGTTGTAGGCACCGACCGCAAACTTCCCATATGCGACCTTAAAAAGTTCTTTTGTGGTGATAATCATAAAGATTAAATGAATGTAAAGCTGTTATAAAATGCTTCAAAGGAATCATTCTTCATTGCGCCATTGTGCATCCAATAGATCTTTCCTCCACGCTCAATAAAAACTGATTCGTAATCCCAATCAGGAACCGTAGCAGTTGTTACAGTAACCTTAAGTGCCGGCACGGCACTCACCATAATGTTCTCCCTCTTCTCTGCCCTATCTTTCCCAAATTGTCTCCCCATATCGCTCACAAGTTTTTCGACGGTTGTTTCCGATTGATCAAAAACGAAAACAAAAAACTCTCCATCATATCCCTCTCCCTGCTTAAAAATTTCTTCCCTTCCAAAGGTAATATCATTGAGCGGACTTCGCGTATTCAAAACCTGAAAATCTTTCGGATAGGTAATCGCAAAACCATAAAGTTTACTCCGATATATATTATCAATCGCTAATTCTCCCCATCCTGCTGGATTAAATCCACCTTCTACTTCTTGACCGTCATTATACCCATCGCCGTCCGTATCTGCATTTTCCGGATCGGATACATACGTCGCAACTTCTTCTTCGTCGGATAATCCATCGGTATCGCTATCAACAATATATTGTTTCACCTCTTTTTTTGAAAAAGACTGCACCCGATTTTTTGACATCAAAACGTACAAAACGATAAATGCTCCGATCACCAATACGATAACTACAATCGCAATGTTCCTTTTACTCATAGGATAGATAACTATAATCAAATAGTTTTTAATTGCTTATCTTTTGTTACTCTTTAATTTTTTTTACGCTCTTTGATAGCTTTTTTTCTTCGTACTTCAATGTTCGTCCAACTTTCTTTATATCCTCTTCGGGTGGCAATGCTTCCGGACGGATACCGCTTTTCTCGAGCATCTCCCGTACGTTCTCGTTATTTTTTACGTGTTCATTGCCAATGCTCTGCTCGCCGTAAAGATTGTGATCTTTTTTGACATTGAAATTCGTAATTTCGTTTGCGAGGTCTTTCGCCTTGATGGTTACTGCAGGAAGAAAATCCGCAAGCGGACGTTTTTCGGGGATGCCAAGCATATCTTTCATTGCTTGCGTCGAATGGCCTCCAAATAATGCTTGATCGCCCTTGCTCCGAATGAGCGCAAACCCATAGTGATCCACACCGCGTTCAAAAATGATGCCGGAAAGTTGCCGTTCTGACAACGAAAGTTTCTCCCGCGCCTGTACCCGCTCCCATTGCGCAAGCCGCTCTTCAATCACTTCTTGCTTCCGCGTCTGCACGGCAAAATACGTCATCGCAAATGCGATCTCATCTTTGCGAGGATCTCCGTTCTGTGCAATGAGGTAACATGCATAACGAGTTAGCATTAAATCCGGGATATCCTTACTTGCGCCCTTTGGCATGGCGATCGTTTTCCTGACGTCGGCAAAATGATCAGAGATCTCTTGTTTTGCATTCTTGCAAGCAATTTTTGCCTTTTTGATTACGTTCTCAAAATTCTCCCACTTATCGTACCCGAGTAATACTTGTAACTCCCGCGCATACCAAAACTCCACGCCATTTTTTTCATGAGCGCAATCTTCAAAATTTCTATGGAGTTGTACAAGAAGTTCTCTTTCCATAACAAGCTACACAGAGGCCCGTCCTCCGTAATGCATATTATGCTACATGATTTTATGATGCGTTTCCATGAATCGTACCGTACCCGAAACCGAACGCATAAAAAGCGAGTGGGTGATGATGTTGTGTGGGGTGATGACGACACCACGGAGTGCAGGACCGTCGGAAATGCCGGTTGCGACAAAAAACGTCCCCTCCTTCGCGAGTTCATCGAGCGTGAAGATATGATTGAAGTCCGTAATCCCCATCTTACGCGCTTGTTCAGCGTACTCTTCTTTGTGTGGTTTTAAAATCGCTTGCATATCACCGCCAAGCGCCCGCACACCCGCGGCACTGATAACTGCCTCCGGCGCTCCAGCGCTCCCAATCATCATATCAATACCGGAATCAAGAAGCGCGGATGCAATCGCCATGCCAATAGACCCATGCTCGAATAAACGAATGCGGCACCCAAGTTTTCGCGCGCGCTCTACATAGTCTTTATTCCGATCACGATCGAGAATGGCAACGACGACGTCACCAAGATTTTTCCTGATTGATTGCGCAAGCGTCCGCACATTTTCTTCAAACGGTTTTTCAAATGATACTTTTCCTTTCGCGCGGCTATCCACACTCATCTGATCCATATACGTCCCCGGCGCATGGAGAAGACTCCCACGAGGACCGGCCGCTAACACAGCCATAGAATCCGGACGACCATTCGCGCAATTCGTCGTGCACTCGAGCGGGTCAACGGCAATATCCACTTCCACTCCGCCCTTCCCGACCTTCTCGCCAATAAAAAGCATGGGCGCCTCGTCTTTGTCGCCCTCGCCGATCACAATAGTTCCGGAAATATCCAAAGCGTTCAGCCGATCCCGCATGGCAGTCACGGCCGCTTGATCCGCAGAATTTTTGTCTCCACGCCCAAGCCACTTCGACGCGGCAATCGCCGCCGCCTCCGTAACACGCACAAATTCGAGTGCAAGATTACGATCCATGGCCATCCTCCCCCTTCAAGATCTTTTGCATGCATCCTTTCAATTCTTGTAAATCTTCCCCAATAATTTTCCACACACGTCGAATATCAACACTGGAATAATCATGGATAAGCACATCACGCATTCCCGCAATTTTTTTCCAGGGAACATCATGGTATTTCGTACGAAGTTTCACTGGAATCTTTTTTGTCGCTTCTCCAATAATTTCAAAACGGCGAATAATTGCGTCTTGCAATTGAGTATCAGCAAGAAATGATTGTGCAGTAACTCCTTCCGTGTATTCTTCAACCCTTGTAATGGCTTCCAGAATATCGTCAATGTACACGAGTGGATCTTTCGCCATAGAGAGAGATGCGTTCATTAAGAATACGGTCGCGAATCCGCGGTTTAAGCATATGATATTCAACGAGATCAACCTTTCGATGGAGAACATCCTCAAGCTCTTGTTCCAATCCAATAAAATCAAGAAGGCCAACGCTGCGGGGAAGATCCACCAGCATATCGACATCGCTTTTCTTCGTCGCCTCCCCACGAACAACCGAACCAAAAAGTGCAGAGCGTTTGACGCCCGCCTTCTTCAGAATCGGTACTGCCTTCCTTTTGATTTGTGTAATAGTGAGAGACATGCTTGCATCATACCACATTGTCAAGAAAAAGAAAGGTTGCCTATTGGCATAAAAACCCCCGCTGGAAGAATCCAACGGGAGTGCGAACATTGTGTTCAACTGCAACGTTTTATTTTTGTATGCCTGCTTTCAACAACGTTTCAATGAGCGTAATAAATGTTTCGCGCGGGATAACGCCCTCTATTTTCTTTCCATTGATAAACCACGTTGGCGTGCCGCGGACCCCGAGCGCAACGCCATCGCCATAATCCTCGCGCACTTCGTTTGCGAACTGACCACTATCGAGACACGGGGTGAAAAGCGACATGTCGATTCCAGCAGCCCGCGCATAATTTTTTAAATCAGGTACCGTGATCTGTGGCGCATATTGAAATATCTTATCATGCAATGCCCAAAACTTTCCTTGGGCGTGCGCACACGCTCCCGCCTCTGCTGCTTTTTGCGCATTGTCGTGAATTTGCGAAACAGGAAAATCGCGATAGATGTAGCGCACTCGATCGCCATACTCTGCCATGAGCTCGCGGATAATTGGGAACGCTTGCTTACAAAACGGACATTCGAAGTCGCTAAACTCAACAATCGTTACTGCCGCGTTTGCAGGACCAATGCTCGGGTCATCGTTCGTGGCGATTGCGGCGTTCGTTATGCCAATAGGCGCAGGAGCATTTGACGCTGTAAAATTTTTCGGCGTCTGCACCGCCTTCGATGGCGGAATAGATTCCTGACGATACATAATCCAAACCAAAATACCAAATAAAAGAAGAATAACAAATAAAAAAATTCCTGCGCAACAGCCAATGCGCTTCAACCATTTCCTAGGGCGCAGCGGGGCGCTCTCTTGTTCTTCGTATTCCATGGTATAATTGTAGCATGAAATATAAATCCACACGAGCAGAAAAACGTGAAAAAAAACGGCGTATTACAATGAAGGTAACAGGAAAAAGTGTGCTCCGTCTCGTACGGATTATTGTTGACAAGAAACCGTAGTATTGCTATGCTCAATGAATACATTACTTCCTATGGCATATCTTTCAGCAATCCAGCTCATTTCAGCTGTTTTTCTCACTATCGGCATTCTTCTCCAAGCGCGCGGATCTGGTCTTTCTTCCGCTTTCGGCGGTGAAGGAAATATCTATCGTACAAAACGGGGAGTTGAAAAAATGCTCTTCATTGCCACCATTGCTTTTGCTTTCATCTTCTTTGGTTCAGCGATCACTTCGTTAGTCCTCCGCTGACACCCATTACCATTATCGTGAAGAAATTTTTTGCGCGCTGTCGTGCGTTTTTTGCGACAGTGCATCTGCAGTATAAAAAAATACGGTTACTTCCGTATGTCTTGAGCACCGGAGAACGCACAGCGCTCTTCGTATTTTTTGTTGTTGCGGTCGTAAGTGGATCCTCTCTTTTCATACGTATTGCCGGATATCAATTTGTCAGTATTCCGAAATCGGGAGGAACATACACCGAGGCGATCGTCGGATCGCCATCGCTTGTCAATCCGCTTTTTGCCGTTGCGAATCCAACGGATCTTGATCTTGCGCGCCTTGTGTACGCAGGCATTCTTCGCAAAGACACAAACGGGAATATTGTCCCTGATCTTGCGGAGCGCTTCACGGTAAGCCCGGACCAAAAAACCTATACCATTCGTTTGCGCCAAAACGCGGGGTGGCATGATGGTGAAAAGGTGACCGCTCGCGACGTACTCTTTACGATTGAGCGTATTCAAAATCCCGAAATGAAGAGTCCGCTTGCACAAAGTTTTCGCGGAGTCACCGTAACGAAGATTGATGACGCCACCATTCAAATCACGCTCAAAGAAGCATTCGCCCCTTTTATTGAAACGCTCACCACCGGCATTCTGCCTGAACATCTCTGGCGCGATGTGCCAAAAGCAACCGCCCAACTCGCGGAATATAATTTGAAACCGATCGGCGCGGGTCCATTTCGTTTCGCATCATTTGAAAAAGACAAAAAAGGAACTATCCAATCGTATACCCTCGAACGCTTCGATGCGTATCACGGCAATATCCCCTATCTCAAAACGATCACGTTTCAATTTTATCCAACGGCGAATGACGCGATCGAAGCCCTAAAAACAGGCGCCGTGGACGGCGTCCATCTTATTCCGAAACAATTTAAAAAAAGTATCCCTGCGGGAAATTATCATGTGATCAATCTTTCTTTTCCTCAATACACTGCAGTCTTTTTCAATCAAGAAAAAAATAGTGCGCTCAAAGAAAAACGCGTACGCCAGGCCCTCATGTATGCTCTTGATCGAGAACGCATGATCCGTGAAGCGCTCAAAGGTGAAGCAACGACAATTGCGAGCCCCATTCTTCCCGGCTCCGTCGGATTTATGCCGAACGCTACCTCCCCCGTATTTGACCCCAAAAAATCAGCGGCGCTCCTCCAAGACGCTGGATGGAAAGTCATGACAAAAGAAGAATACCAAAAACGTTTGGAACAAAAGAAAAAAGAACAAGAAAATAAGAAAACTGAAGAAGCGAAAAAAGAAACGAGCGGTACAGAAAAAGAAACGCCCCTCCGCGATGTAGAGCGCGCAACAACCACTGAGAAAGAGAGCGCTGGCATCGCCTCC
>CAYHPG010000005.1:0-19549 GCA_964358625.1 uncultured Gammaproteobacteria bacterium | reverse complement strand
AATATTTCCGGGCGCAACAATCTCCTTTTAAAACGTGGCGCTGATGAATTAGAAATCGACAACCGCCCAATTTTTCGCAATGTCAGCGAATGTGAAGGTCTCGGACGCTGTCTCCAAGGCTGCCCCAATGGCCACAAATTGAGCATGGAAAATTCTTACTTAAAATGGGCCGAGGAAAAAGGTTGCAGCATCTTTCCCACCATGAAGGTGCGCAAGATCATTGTCAAAAACAAACAGGCCGTGGCAGTTGTGGCAACCACACGAAGCGCATCCACATCAAGGCCCGAATCCACTTCATCAAGAATCAAATATTTCGGATCGAGCATTACGGCTTGCACCATCTCTGCTTTTTTCTTTTCCCCGCCGGAGAATCCTTCATTTAATGAACGACGAATAACATCTTTGACAAAACCAACTCGTTGCATCTCGCTCGCAAGCTTTTTGCGAAATGCAATAAATGATGAAGCGTTCATTGCCATTCCCGGATGCGAAACTTTTTTCTCGCCAGAAGGATGCAGCGCTTGGTCTGCCGTACGCAAAAAATTGAGTACCGATACGCCCGGTATCTCCATCGGATACTGAAATGAAAGAAAAAGTCCGGCGCGTGCGCGTTCATGCGGCGGCAGTGCTTCAATGTGTGTTTCGTCAAGCACAGTAGTTCCTGCGGTTATGGTATAGCGCGGATGCCCGGCGAGCGCCATTGCGAGCGTTGATTTTCCCGAACCATTGGGACCCATGATGGCATGCACTTCCCCCGGCGCCACAGATAAAGACACGCCTTTAACGATGGGTTTTGATTCAATGGAGACGTGGATATTATTTATCGTCAGCATACTTTTTTTCTTTTTCGATTCGATCATTTACATCTTCAAGCATTTTTTCAATTTCCTCATCCGTCATCCCATGCACCTTCGCGCCGATCTCCACCGTATCATACGCATTCGCAAAACAACCAACGCAATGGAGGCCGTACTCGAGCATGACCTCGGCGGATTCGGGGTGTTCTGCGACAACACTGCCTAACAACATGTCTTTTGTGATCATATCAATATTGTTCGAGCGCAGTCGAGAACCGTCGAGAAAAAATTACTTCTCGACCTTGCTCGAAGAATAATTTTTTACTACTGAAAACTCTTTTGCCTCACGGACGAGATCCGCGAGTGTGATACCTCGCAATGTCTTCTCAAGTCCTTGTTGCACCTGCCCCCACAATCGCCGCGAGACACACCACCCTGTGAAAATACCCCCTGAGTTCGTCGAAGGGTCACGCATCTTTACGTGCGTGGTTGTTTCAACAATAGAAAGCCCGTCGAGCGCATGAACAACGTCAAGCATGGTGATTATTTTAACCGCTTGCGTGAGGCGATATCCGCCACCTCTCCCTTTACGTCCAACGATGAGTCCAAACTTCTTCAATGCTGCAGCAATTTCCTCAAGATACCCCTGTGACATGAATGGCCATTGTTTTACCACATCACGAAGAGACATTGCACCATTTTCCGCAATAGCAAGCAATAAAAAAATTCCAAAATTCGTTTTTTCTGATATTCTCAACATATCTGAATCCTAGTACGAAGCTAGGATTATTATAACAAAACAAAAAAGCACGTCAAATATATGCCTTCTCGATACTGTTTACGAGGTCCGACCTCGTAAGATTTGCTATTTTCTGTTATTTTTTCTTCTTCCGGAGAATGGCAGCTTTAAGAAATTCTCGGAACAACGGGTGTGGGCGAAACGGACGCGATTGAAATTCTGGATGGAACTGCACACCCACAAAAAATGGATGACTCGGCAATTCAATAATCTCGACGAGCTTCTTTGCAGGATAGATGCCGGAAAAACGCAACCCCTTCTTTTCAAGGCGCGTCCAATACGCATTATTAAATTCATAGCGATGTCGATGACGTTCATGCACTCTTGAAGTTCTGTACGCTTTCTGCGCGATCGTTCCTTTGATAAGTGAGCATGGGTAACTCCCCAAGCGCATCGTACCGCCATAGCGTTTATTCACGATATTCTGCATCTGATGCGGGTTTGCGTAAATAACGGGATGTGCTGTCTTCGGATCAATTTCTGTTGTGTGCGCGCCAGTAAGCCCTACGACATTGCGCGCAAACTCGATTGTTGCTAATTGCATACCGTAGCATAATCCGAAATACGGAATTTTCTTCTCACGCACATATTGAATCACACAAATCTTTCCTTCAATGCCGCGTGAACCGAATCCGCCAGGAATAAGCACACCGTCAAAACGATCAAGTTCGCGAAGTTTCCGAGGATCATGCTCATAGTCTTCCGAATTCAACCATTCAAACACCGGTTTTTTCTTCCAATACCACGCCGCATGCTTTAAGGATTCAATAACGGAGATATATGAATCCGGTAATGTATATTTTCCTGTAGCAAAATATTTTCCAATGATCGCAATACGAACTTCATTCTTTACCCCTTTCAGAGTGCGTACAAATGATTGCCATTCTTTCAGTCGTGGCGTTCGCACACGAAGACCAAGTTTTGTAAGTATTTTTTCTCCGAATTTTTCACGCGCAAAAAGCAATGGCAGCTCATAGATAGACGCAACATTTGGCGCACTGATAATCGCACCCGGTTCAAGTGAACAGAAAATACCAAGCTTCCGGCGACGCGGTTCGTCCAAAGCTTCCGATGAACGCGCGACAATGAAATCCGCTTGCAACCCCGCGGCATTTAACCCTCGCGCGGCATACTGCGTTGGTTTCGTCTTCATCTCACCGATATGCGGGGGCGTGGGGAGATACGAAACAAGCACCAATGCGACATTCGCGGGCTCCGCAACTTTCATCATTCGTGCTGCCTCTAAAAAAAGAATGTTTTGATATTCACCGACTGTGCCACCAATTTCTATTAAAAAAATATCCGCCTTCGCTTTCACTGCGGCAAGACGGATCCGTCGTATTACTTCTTCGGGAATATGCGGAACAACCTCCACACACCGACCCCCGTATTTCAAATTGCGCTCATCATCGATAACTTTCTGATACACCCTGCCCGTTGTCATGTAATTTGTCGAAAGAACATTCACGTCAAGGAACCGCTCGTAATTTCCAAGATCTTGATCTGTTTCATCTCCATCTTCCGTCACGAACACTTCACCGTGCTCTGTTGGATTCATTGTCCCTGCATCAACGTTGATATAGGGGTCAATCTTCATGGCAGACGTCTGATAACCGTGCGCCTCCAAAAGCGCGCCAAGACTCGCAACAGCAACGCCCTTCCCAACTCCGGACATCACTCCACCCGTGACGAAAATAAATTTTGTTTGCACATTTTTTAACCCCTCCTTCCTCCCCTTATATAAGGGGAAGTTGGGTGGGGTTATTATTTACCAGAAGTAATAATAACACGAATCATCGCTTCAAGTCCATGTGGAAACTCTAATGGTACTTCATGCTCTCCGATTTCTTTCAACGGATGCGGAAGCGCAATGTTTTTTACGTCAACTGATATGCCATTTTTCTTAAGCGCTACAGCAATTTTTACAGCAGTAACCGCGGCGAAAAGCGTTCCTTGCTCATTCGCTTTCTCTTTAAACTCCAATTCAAATCCATCAAGACGGGCAGCAAGATCTTCACTCTTCGTCAAATCAAGTTCTGCGGCATGTTCCCGCTCTTTCCGTATTTGCTCTGCCTTGATAAGCGCCTCGGCGGTTGCGGATGTCGCCAATTTTCGTGCAAACAAAAAATTACGCGCGTATCCTTCCGCAACGTTGCACACATCACCTTGCAGACCTAATTTTTCAACATTTTTAAGTAAAACAATCTTCATATCGCAATCATTATAACCCCAGATTGACATTCACGTCAAAAACTGCTATGCTCTTTTTATAAACACTATACATTCCTTATGCCACAAGAAACTCAAACACTTCCCGATGAAGTACCCGCTACACAGAATGACATGAGAAATGAGGGGAAAGAAGTCTCGCCGTATGACGAGAAAAAGGTGGAGGTACTTGGACTTGCAGCAACAAAGGGTCTCTCCGACGAGCAGTCTCAAAATCTTGCAACATCACTGAAAATTTTAGAGACCGGTCACGACCCCATTACACAAAAATCAGTCCAGCCATCACAGATAGAAAGCATCGCGCGAACGATTACCGCTGGGCTCGAGAATAAATTTCCTGATCTCGCAAAAAAAATAAAAGATCTTATACAGCCACTTGTTGAACAAAAAGGGGCAAAGGCCGCAATACGGAAACGGATTGAAGCAGGCAAAAAAAAGAACGAGGAGCTCAATAATGCAAGAGAAGCAAGACTAAAAAAAAATATCGAAGAGCTCTACGAACGAATTGGCCGAACACCACCGACTGCTAAAGCGTCGTAATCGGACGCGACTGCACGATGTAAAATTTCTTGTTCACATACACCCACTCAATGTCCTCCGGAAGCCCATAATGGGCTTCTATTGTTTTCCCCAGTTTTGCAAGCGCTACAATTTCTTTTCCAGATAACTTCTGCCGATCCCTTTGCGCTCTCGGCACAACAACCCACTCATTCCCCACAGACACATCTATGACTTTTGACTTTATGGACTTTACGACTTTCGACTTCTTCACCAGCATTTTCTCCTGCGGCGTCACGCTCACGTCCACAAGTGACCAATCACGCTTGTCCACGACATAACTATCCGGCGTTACTTGCCCTGAAACAAGCACTTCACCCAACCCCCATACCGCTTCGATAATCATTTGATTATAATCTTTCGTTACGGGGTGCACCGTAAACATGACCCCCGCAATTTCCGCTTGCACCATTTGCTGTACCACCACCGCAACACTCACCTTTGACTTCCGCATCCCCTTCTCATTGCGATACACAATCGCGCGCGGAGTAAATAGTGATGACCAGCATTTCTTCACGTTGCCGATCAAATTTTTCTCCGTTGTATTCAAATACGTTTCAAGTTCTCCCGCCCATGATGCTTGCGATGAATCTTCGGCAGTAGCAGATGAACGCACCGCAACGCATAATGAGGTCGGACCTCGTGTTGCGCCTGCGGCAGAGGTCCGACCTCGACGTGCAAGTTGATGATACGCCCCCAAAATTTCTTTCTGCAGATCCTTCGGCATACGCTCGTCGTGAATCATGTCGCGGATGGTGTTTGACGCCTTATCGACAGAGTTAACATCTTTATAATTCACCTTTCGGAGCGCCGCTTCCACTTCGACGTTCAAATCCGTTTCTTCCAAAAATCGATCAAATGCCGCTCGCGTCAGTACAAACCCCAGCGGCACCGGAATCCCGCTTCTCGTCATCTCTCCCAAGCTCGCCCCCTTCCCGCCGGCAATATGCACGTCGTTTTTTGAGAGCTCTTTAAAAAATTTGATGTATTGCGCCATAAAATCTTATTTTCCCTAGACTTAGTCTAGGAAGAAAGAACGACCACTACCCCACCTTCATCAATAAATGTCCCATTTTATCTCTCTTCGTTTTTAAATACGAAACGTTCACGTTATTTGGCGCAACCTCGAGGGGCACGCGCTCCGCAATCGTCAATCCATACCCTTCAAGTCCAACAACCTTCGTCGGATTATTCGTCAACAATCGAATAGTCGAGAGTCCACAATCCACAAGAATCTGCGCGCCAATGCCATAGTCACGCAGATCCACCTGAAAGCCAAGCTTGGTATTCGCCTCGACCGTATCCATGCCCTCATCCTGCAACTTATACGCATGCATCTTGTTCATGAGCCCCATGCCGCGCCCTTCTTGTCGCATATAGAGCACGACACCCCTTCCTTCACGCTCCACGAGCATCATTGCCTTCGCAAGCTGTTCGCCGCAATCACAGCGCAGTGATCCGAATACTTCGCCGGTCAGACACTCCGAATGCACGCGCACGAGTACATCGTCCTTTCCTGCAACTTCCCCTTTCACAAGCGCAATGTGTGGCGGCTCTTTCTCATGTCCAATTTCTCGATACGCAATCGCCTGAAAATTTCCAAAACGTGTGGGTAATTTAACTTCGACTTCACGCTTCACGAGCTTCTCGGTCTTCATTCGATGTGCAATCAAATCACGAATAGTGATGATACGCAGATCAAATTTTTCCGCGAATGCCAAAAGTTCCGGAAGTCGCGCCATCGTACCATCTGCGTTCATAATTTCGCAAATCACGCCCGCTGGGGTAAGTCCCGCCAACCGCGCGAGATCAACTGCTGCTTCCGTATGTCCGGCTCGCCGCAACACGCCGTCTGGACGCGCACGAAGCGGAAATACATGTCCGGGAGTGAGAAACGACGCGCGCGTGCTTTTTGGATCAATCAATGCCTTCACTGTCCGCGCTCGATCAAACGCTGAAATGCCGGTCGTCGTACCTTCATGCGCGTCAACCGAAATGGTAAATGCAGTCTCGTGTCGTTCATTCCCCTCTTTCACCATAAGCGGCAGTTCCAATGCATCGGCGCGCGTTTCCGGGATCGCCACGCACAAAAGCCCGCGTCCATGCGTAATCATAAAATTCACCGCTTCCGGCGTTATCTCACTCGCCGCCATCACCAAATCACCCTCGTTCTCGCGATCTTCGTCGTCAACAACCACGATCATCTTTCCGCGACGAATTGCCTCAAGAGTTTCTGAAATGGAAGAAAATATGATTGACATATACCTCATTCCATGATACGCTAAAACGTCTTCTCGGCAAAGGGCACGAGAAGAAAAACAAGGGCCCATCCATGGAGGGAATAATGGGAAAGAGACTGGTAGTGTTTGACCTCATGCGCCACGGTGAGAAGGACGGCGACAAACTCACGCCGAAGGGCAAGCAGCAGGTCGCGCGTTCCGCGAACGATTCCTGCTTCATTGAACATTGAGTGCCACCAATCGTCTTGCCCAAGCCCGCCAACCGCATGAACAGAAATGCCAATCATTCCTCGCAACAATTTCGTATACCCATACGACACGCAACTCAACGTAAATAACGACAGTTCCCGCTGCGTCGCGGGCTGCAAGCCGTACTTTTGGATTCTCCGCTCAAGTATTGTTGTGGTAACGCGCATAACTACGCATCCGTCTTATACATTTACTCCCATGCACTAGTGTACGGAAGTAAATGCATTAAATTTTTTTCACCACTCCGCGCAGAGCGTCGACTTCGACCCGATCGCCGTCTTTAAAAACTTTTGTTGCTTCTCCTGTGCCGATGATACACGGAATCTTAAGCTCGCGCGAAATGATCGCCGCGTGACATACGACGCCCCCTTCATCCGTGACAATCGCGCGTGCCTTGCGAATTGCCGGTATGTAGTCCGGGTGCGTCATGTTCGCGACAATGATCTCTCCTTTACGCATGGTGCTGACATCGGATAAGTGTAAGATGCGCCGCACTCGTCCCTGCACTTTTCCCACATAAGCAACCGCACCAGAAACCTAATCCACTTTTGCATAACGACGCGTTGGAATATATCTGCGCACAAAATGAAGATGTTTTTTCTCCCCAGACACGATGGTGGTTTTTACTCTCGTCACATACGCAGAATACCCTTCGTGCACTCTCCGCGATAGTTCAGCCATTGGGACCATTGCTCCATTGGTCAAGAAACGAATCGTTTCTGCTTCAGTCAAATGAGCTGACCACCCTTTTGGTATACCACTTTCTTTCTCCAACCACCGATAGAATGGCGCAACAAGCCGCATCGCCCGCTTCCAAAGATTCACGCGCTCATTGCGGAGAAGTCCATACGCTTGCAATGTTTTTCCAACTTTGTAGAGCAGCGGATACTGCCGTAATGTTGCTAGTGCATTCCGAGCATGCGTAGCGCGCATTGCGCGATCCTGCAAACGTTTTTTGAGCATGCGCGCTGGTGAACGAAAAGCACCCGCCTAACGAAGCAAATCATCCGCGCTCCACGGCGTATGGCTTGCCGAATAGATGGCAAGATGCCCATAGCGCTTCGCAATACGATCAAGATCCTTCATGCTCCCGCGCTTTATTCTCCAACGCAGAAGCGCGTCATCAAGATATTCGGACTGCGATGGCTGCACGCCCTCCATAATCGTTGCGAAAAAGTGCTCACTATTCGGCACGACAGCGCGAAGCTGTTCCGCAAACCACTGCTCAAGAAAGTACGTGATGCCCCACGGCATCCAAATGAAAATCCAATAACGATCAAACGCTCGAATGTAACGACGATACGCGGCAAGCGCCTCGCGTCGCGAACGCACTTTCGCTAATCGCCGCGCTACAGCATGGATAGAACGCACCTGCGCATAAAAGTCGCAAAAATGTTCGTGCAGATTCCACGAAAGATGGAGGACGCGCTGTGCCGTGCGCTTGAGAAACCGACTGAATTCCTTCTCTTTATACCACCCTTCCCATTTCCCTTCCGTATACACGAAGAGTCCTGCGGAAACGCCTTGTCGCAACGTCGGCAGAATAATTGATACTTCAAAATCCTGCACCGGCGCCGGACGAGTGTAATAGTGTTTCCAAGTAGTCATATATCCCACTGCGGATCTTTTGGAAGGTTCAGTTCTTTCCGGATGCGTTTAATGCGCGCGAAAATGGGAGTAGGATTTGCGTACTTCCGTACGATCGCATCATGCGCGTCTTCGTACAAAACCCACGCGAGGAGATCAGCGTCCTTCACAAGCTCGACATACGGATCTTTAGAAATGAGCTGCTTGTCGCTGTGATGATAGACGGCGTTCACTATAAGCGCAATTTCTTGCTTAGTGAATCGTTTCGTTTTGCGCAAGAGTTGCTCGGCGATTGGCGCGCCACGATGCGCGTGTTCTTTCCGTTCATTGGTCTTGCATACGTACACATCGTGCAACGCGCACGCAATCCTCGCAAGCTCACTATCGAGCCGCCGTTGCTCGGCAAGCATTTGCCCGAGTTGCGCCGTAGTGGCGCTATGCGAAAAATCCCATACGCTGTCGTTTTTCCATTGCGGATACCGCGCGCGCTTCTTCAAAATAATATCCACAATCATGCGCTGGATACGTTCCGAACGAGAAATGGAATCACCGATGTAATGACTCATATCTTTCTCACAATACCACGCGTAGCATCAACCTCAACCTTATCACCATCTTTCAAAATGTGCGTTGCATAGTTGGTTCCCACGATACACGGAATGTTTAATTCGCGTGATACGATAGCCGCATGACAAGTGAGTCCGCCTTCATCAGTAACGATTGCAGCAGCACGGCGTATCGCCGGCATGAGATTCGGGCTTGTAGTTGTCGAAACAAGAATACCGTTCTCTTTCATTTTATGAATCTGATCTGGCGAGTTCACAATACTCACGACACCTCGCACTTTCCCTGCATACGCCGTCGTGCCATGAATCTCTTTCGCATGAACGACAATACGCTTTTGTTGCATATTTTTTTTCACAAATGTTCGCGCTGCGATGCCAGAAAGACAATAATCGGGACGCAGGCCACCATACACAACTATCTTCAATCGCTCATTCAGCACGTCAACAGCAACTTTGTGATGTACTAATGCCACTCGAACCTCACTTGGCAACATCATTCTCACCTGCGCGAGACTCAATCCTGTCCGGCGCCCAATTTCACGAAGCAAAAATTCCACATGATAATACGACCAGCTTTGCAATTCACGACGATATGGCTTATAGAACACCGCGTCTCTTGCGAGAAGAACCAACTTTTTTTCGTATGAAGTCAATCGAAGTTTCGTTAAAATCGCTCGCTGCTTTTTGAACAACTGTCGTTCTGCTCTCCGCTCTTCTGCTAATTTTGTACGAGGATCAATGCCACGTCGGATAAAATCTTGGATCGCTTCAATAAAATACGTTATCGTTACTGCTGGCCCGTCGTAGACATAAAAAGTCCAACAAAATTTTTTGGTATGTTTTTGCAACAATCGATAGATATGCGGAAAAAATTTCTTTATGTACTCCTCCAATGGAGCAGCGTGCATTTCCTTGCATTTTTTTACAAGAGATGCAGAACGTAAAATTTTTCCACACAACAAGAACAATGCGACTTCTTGACGCTTATTGTACGTTTCCCGATCAGGAATCGTGAGAACAGAAGAAAATGCTTCCGCGTTGCGTTTTTTCAGGATCTTTGCGAGCTGATCAGAGAGGAACGTATACTTTTGATAATCGAGTAAAGATACCGGAAGCCCGTAACTGTACATTTCCGTATTCATCTGAACATACATGTGATAATAATCCCAAAGCTGGCGATTCGTACTCGTAGGAATCTTCTTGATCCAGCCACGAGTGATGCGAATTTGTTTTTGTCCAAAATTTTCTGCTTTGCGAAACAATACGCGCAAGAGATCCGGATTTTCAATAATTTTTTTTACGAAACGCGTGTGCGCTCTCCCCCAGTGATCCGAAAAACCGTAATACTCTACATTATGATTCTCTATTTTAAATGCCATACGAATATGCATGCCGCACCATTGCCGAAGATGAGAATAAAAAGCATCCACCAGCATAAAAACCGGAAATAACGAAACAACATATTCATTCGCAATTTTTTGCCATTGTCGTTGCGCCATATTAGATCTTCTTTACGGTTCCACGCGTAGCATCCACTTCCACGCGGTCGCCGTCTTTAAGAATCTTTGTAGCGATTTTGGTGCCGATGATACAGGGTTTCTTCATCTCGCGCGCAATGATGGCTGCGTGCGAGGTAATGCCTCCTTGGTCAGTAACGATTGCGGATGCACACCGCATTGCCGGGAGAAGACTCGGATTTGTCTTTTCCGACACAAGGACGAATCCTTCTTTCATTTTCTTTATATCCTCGCGTGCATTCACGATACATACACGACCGCGCACAGTGCCCGCAAACACACACTGCCCCACAATGGCTGCAGTATCTTCAATCCGCGCATGCATTTCCATGGTACGGGCAAGCCGATGAGCCCTTGCACCAAGATATGCGCGCACACTTCGATCAACAAGCACAACACAATAGCGCATCCGCTCGTTTATCATCTCCACGCTAATTTTTTTGCCGGAAAGAAGATCAAGCATCTCGCGATGAAGCAAATGCTTCACTTGTTTTTTCGAAAAACCAAAACGTCTGCCAATCTCGCCAATCACGCCATCCATAGAGGCATACGAGTGGTAGAGCTGGTCTTTCCGTTCTGCTTTCCAATATGAAAGTTCTTGCGCGAGGCGGAGACGTGCTCGCAATTTTCTATCATCAATTTTCTCCATATATTTCCGCTGTCGTTGTATCTGTTCTTGATGCTCTTTTATGGGATCGTTCGCCGATTGATTATTGCGTATCGCCTGCACGCGATGCATAAGATCTTCACAACTATATCCAGGGCCATCATAATCAAACTCGAGCCATGCATACTGACTTTGATGATGCGAAAGTGCATCACCATTTGCCTTCCGACGAGCAAGTAAGAAAACAAGGTGTGCTTCATAGAGTCGCGTCGTGACATGTCGCGGAGCAAAGAGAAGCGCTGTTATTTCTGAAAAATTTTTCTCACCACCAAAAAACGGACGAAGTGCGTCCGTGAGCCGTGCAGTCAATCGGCTATCAATCCCTTCGAGCACATTCGGAATCCAACCATATCGATACATGGAAAAAAATTTTTCACGATACTGTGAAAGGATCTCTTTCAGCTCTTTATTTGAAACGCGCGTGAGGTCTTTACGTGCAACAGCGCCTACAAATCGGTTGAGTGCACTTATGTACAGCCCCAACTTCTTGAGTTGTTGTGAAAACCATCCAATGTCGCAATCGAGCCTGCGATGTGCGTCCGCAACAACAAGATCGTAGCGTTCCGGATCAAGTGCCATCCGATTCACGCCGCGTGACCATTCCCCTGCCACCGGCCCAATGGTATGCACAAAAAAATCAAACTGGAATCGAATCATCTCCAAAAGGAGTGTGAGTGGCCAAAGACTCACGTCACGATTCACTGCGACGAATCGAAGCTTTGAAACCATATTATTTTTTCCTCAGTGCATAAATCGGGAATGGCTCACAATGCGGAACGTCTTCTCGCGCGACAATACGAAAATACTTCGCGAGAAGTTTTTCAAATTCATCTCGCATAAAAGTAAAGTGCGTAATAGTTTTCCCGTGGGTTTGTATATTTTCAATCTTCCGCAAATCTTCTTTCCGAAATTGCACATCACCGTTACGTATCGCTACAGTGCAAAGTTTACAGAGATTCGCAATGATCACCTCCCGCCGCGCAACATGGACAACCTTCTCCCGCCACGATGTATATGATCCCAGAATAAGCCAAAAGAATAGCCACGAAATTTTCCGCGCGTTATATAAGCGCTGGAAATACGCAATATCCTTCGGGTACAACTGTGGAATGTCTACAATATTACGCGTGATGAATAATCCTCCAGGCTTTAACAGCTTTGCGACATTGGAGCACACACGACTCTGGAGGTGAATGGGGACATTGTTGAGTGAACAATCAGCCACGACAGCATCAAAATACTTTTCAGAAAGAAAAGTATTCATCCCAATCCAATCGCATTTCATAATGAGATTACGAGGATTGTCGCGATATCGCATGCACGACTCCATTGCGAGAATGACTTGCTCGCTCATATCTACCGCAAGCGTCTCACATCCTTTCCCAATCGCGAGATCGCGGAGTTCCGGCGTTGCACCAAGTACAAGAACACGCGGATGCCGCTTTCCGCGTATCGCGCGAAGAAGGTATTTTTTATAGACACGCAACTCGCGGGAAGTTGGCGCTGACGACCCGGCGCGCTTTGCACGCGATCGCGCAAGATTATTTGTATCCCAACGTCTTACATTCATACGCTTCTACAAAATTACAACACCTTCGGTTTCCCGACAAAAAATAAGAATGTATCTTGTGTAAACAGAAAATCCGTCGCTTGTTTTACTGGCAAGAGCGTAAAATATTTTTGAATGAACCTGTCAAATATCGGACGATTGAGAAATGTATGTACGAGATCCCCGCGAAACCACCACATTGAGTCAAATGTTTTCTTGCTCAAATCGCCTCGTTGATATACTTCCTCTACCAATGACCAAAATTTTATCATCTCTGACTTTCCTGTATCGTCATCACGGCATTTATCGGTAAGTTCGCTATAAAGATAAAGGTTGATGAAAGCATCAAACCAATGGATAATCCCCCCTGTAAAATCATCGTCAATCTCTTGTACTGTTCTCCGAGGTCGCCTCGGGTTAACGGTCGCTTCTCGCATAATAAGAGTACCATCCTGTTTGAGTATGCGATGAATTGCGGTAAAAAAACCATTTTGATCAGCAAAAGGAACGTTATTCGAAACACCATCACCGAGAACGACGTCAAATGCGCGTGATGGCAATCCACTATCAAGCCAGTTTCCGATAACAATGTGCTCGCGCGAATCATTGCAATGTTTCATGATCCTGGAACATTTTTCAACCATCTCGCGACTAATATCAATCGTCGTAAGCGCGCCGTCGCGTGCAAGCACCATATCACGAAGCTCCGGTGTTGCGCCAAGAACGCACGCAGTGAACTTTTCTCTCCCTGCAACTGCCTGCGCAAAAAATTTCTCATATCGTTTGAGGATTCCTCGTCCAGCGGATGGTGAAGCTGGATAGTTCGACCGGCTCTTTGTGCGCTGATCTGCTTGTCCACCACTCCATTCGTCTTTCTTTTGTTGTACGTACGTTTGCGCCATAGAATATATTTAATTCTTTTTCTTAAGAATATGGAGCGGCGTTCGAGCGACGAACAGACGATCGTCTCCCTCTAGAATGTCCACAATACGAAAAAATCGTTGCTCTGCACGACGGAGCGCATCTGACGGAAGCACCCACCATTTTTTCTTTCCCATAAAAAGAATATTAAAACGACGGAAAGCAGGGGCGATTGTCCTTCGCTCTGATAGCGACAGCGAAGCAAGATACTGCTGTATAATACGACGGCTTCCTTCCGACGATACCTCGTATGTCTTTGGATCCCATGAAAGTCCAAGAAGACCAAAACACCATTCATTATCCCGTTGCCGTGGGAGCGGTAGGCGTAGCGCTCCAAACTGTCTCTGCAATGTCTGCATGTCCATTGGTGCGCCAAGCCATGGGCGATGAATAAAGAGCCCACCGACCTTCAAAACACGAGCAATGGATGCAAAAAATGCTGATTGTAATATACGTGGAACATTTCCGACCACTAAATCTCCAATTACAAAATCAAAATAATCAGAGCGAAGCGGATTGTCGGTCCAATTTGCGCGCACCCACGTTTCCTGCGGATCGCGCACGCGCATGAAACGCTGCATTGCGCTCATCATGGGAAGACTCACATCGATCAATGTCACGTTATGCCCGAGCGCATGACAAAGATGGCGAAGCTCCGGTGTTGCGCCAAGAATAAGCGTGCGCGCGTTTTTCTTTCGCTTGAGCCAATGCCGCCAGATACGTATCTCGCTTGCGGATGGACGTACTGGCGGTGCATATAACCCCCATTGATGAGCAATGGATTCTTGCCAAAAAATATTTTTTGATTCAGGCATTTGTTTTATACGATTGTAACACCTCTTCAAAGATACGAAGAACTTCTTGGAAATCCTTTTTTGATTCAGAGCCCGTTGCAATCCGAACTGTATCTTCCCCAATATACATAAGCCATGTTTTTTTGTGACCAAAACTTCCGCCAACTCCGATTATATCTCCGCCGATCTTTTTCACTCTCTGCACAAATTCTTCCGCGTTGGAAACCGTAAGGTAGAAAAGAGTCACAAGCCCCTCGGGAGCTATTGTTTGTACAAGTTCATGTTGCGCGTGTGAAGGAAGATTTGGATGATGCACTGTGATGCCGACTACTCCTCCCGCATGAAGTGCTCCCGCAAGATTGAGCGCATTCTCTGCGTGCCGTTTTAAAATCTTCGGCATTGCGGTAGTGATATCCTTCGGAATCTCTCTTTCGGTTCTTGGCTGGAGGTATGTCCCAAGTTCAGTCCGTTTTTCTTTAATCTTCCGAATTTTTTCCTGATCTCGTGCATAGCAAATACCAAGCGTAATCCTATCTCGCCCTTTTTGGTAATGCTTCGTTCCACTTTCTACCACAACCGCCTCAACATCGCTTCCGATATCTTTTAAAGGATTATATAACATCGGCGATGCGAGAGTATTATCAATAATCAACGAAAGTTTCCCGCGTGCATTGTTCATAACGCTTTTCACTATTCGAGAAAGTTCGCGGATCACATCTACTCGTCCTTGCCCGAGATCTTTTTCCATAAGCCGTACCACCTTTCGAAAAATGAAAGGATTTCTGCCATCTTGAAACTCTCGAATCGCCGCAAGAATTTCCCCTTTCGTTTCGTTACGAACTTTATCGCCTTCGCTTTTTGCTGCAAGATACCTATTGAGCAGAGTCTCTGTACCCAGTTCCCGCGTATAACGCTCATTCGCTTCACGAGTGATGTGCGACAATTTTTTGAGATCGCATACCTGCATTTCCTTCGCATTCGCAATATCTTCAAGAATAATAAGACGCGGATTCTTCTCTTGTACGAGTTGCGCGATAGAGTCCATATCTCCAGAGTCTAGGCGCTCTACCACTATTCCTCGTTTTTCTAAACTCTCATACATCTTCTTTGTTTGACTGTATACGTCTTTCCCACATAAAACGACGTCTCCGGGCCTAAGATTTTCTGCTTCTACTGCGGTAACCATAGCAGCCATACCGGCGTTCATAAGCGCGGTATCAGGAACGCCGATCATGTCTGCAAACTCCTTCTCTCGCTTTCGCAATTCCGGATAGCCAGATCGCGCGTAGATATCTACGTTTTCTCCTTTCGCGTATTTCGCGAATTCCTGGCGCCAACTCTCTGGAGTATGTTCAGTGGTAATATGTTCTCTTGGCATAATTCATTTTTTTATACCCTTCCTTGAATACCATATACCATAAAATTTCTTCTTTGGCAATCTCTTCACGATGCCAGCATCCGCATCTACTTCCACCCGATCGCCATCATGAAAAACCTTCGTCGCGATCATCGTGCTTGTATGTTCATTTGATCTTTCGATAACGACCAGAACGATAGGAAAAGTGTAATCTCGCTGTATCGTCTCGTATCCATACTTTTTCTTGCTTCGTCCGGTAATCTTTCCTGTCTACGTAACAATGGCCCTGCAACTTTAGACGCCCTTTCTTACGTTCGAAGAAGATTTCTGCCAAACTATTATTGATCATTGCGAAAGACCAGCTCATATAGTCCAAAATAAATATGAAAGTAAATTTTTATTCAATCCTCCCTGACTGCAGTAGGTACGTTATCCAGCGGCTGTAATCTTTTCTCGTGTCTTTCTCCATAGCAATCAACCAAATGGTAATTCTGTTCCTATCCAAAGAAAAAAGCGCTCGATAGCGCCCAAAATCCAATCGCCAACCATTCTTTGTCCCGACAAGTTTCTTCGCCTGCGGTATTCGCGTGCCGTGTTGCTCAAGCTCGTTCACAAGACCAAGGAATTTCCGAAACATCGCCGCGTCGTGCCTACGCAGTTCTTGCCCTTCCTGCAACGCATCCTCATCAATACGAACAGTGAAGGACGACATTTATGATACTGCTAATCGCTTCTTCGCCTCTGTCCATGAAATCTTTTTGTTCCCCTTTCGCCGTTGCACCGTCTCTTCAAAAAGACGCGCATACCGAACGTCGTCGAGCGCCTCGATCATCGTTCGATACATCGCGGGATGTACCGCAACAAAATCAGGACGATTATTGCTTAACACAAGTAACGGGCTCTTTTTCACGCGCCGCTTCAACGTTGCAATATTTCGTGTAAATTCACGCATACCAACGGTCATGGGGAATGTTGCTGTCTGTACGTTGATTGATGTCATACATTTTTACTATAGCGTAATGTCATTTTGTCTGTCAAGTGGCTGTCAAGATACCTTCCGTACAATCCCCTTCTCCGCATCCACTTCCACGCGATCGCCGTCTTTGAAGACTTTTGTGGCGATTTTGGTGCCGATGACGCATGGCTTTTTCATTTCGCGTGCGATAATTGCTGCATGACACGTGATACCGCCTTCGTCCGTGACAAATGCCGCGGCTTTCTCCATCGCGGGAATATAATTTGGGAATGTCATCGTCGCAACGAGAATATCATCGCGTTGTACTTTTGCAATGTCATCGCTTGAATAGAGTACTTTGACTGTACCTCGTACGACACCCGCAAACGCCACATTGCCCTTGAGCGTTGCTGTTGCATTCCCTTTTCGTTCAAGATGACGGAATGCTTTTTGAAAATAGGAAAGCCATCGTTTTCCTACAAAAATATGCGACACGTCGTCAAGCGCGATGGAGACCATGTTTTCTTTTCCTGCCTGCTTTCGACGGGCAAACTCGCGCAAAGAGAAAGGCGCCTTCTGTGTTTTAACCATTGCGCGCAACTCCTGATACGTACAATAAGGCGCTACGGTTTTGGGCAATCCGGCACGACGGACAATCTCTTCAAAAAGATTCCGGGCCCAATATCCGGAGCCATAAATCATATCCGTCCGCCACGTGCGCAAGTACGCGTACTCGCGCGCAATGGCGATGAGCTTCGCGAGATATGATCCTTTTTGCACATCCAAACGACGCATGAGTTGGCGAGCATCGCGGAATGTTTTTTTGCGCTCATTATCAAATGTACGCAACGCTGCATTGGGATCCCGGTTACTACCGGCATGTATGCGTGCGAACCAACGGTTAACGACTTCATAAGGAGCGCCTCTTTGCGATTCACGAGGTATCCCCATTTGATCTTTTTTGCTTTGGCGATGAGAGCGCTGGTATTCATAGAGGGAACTTTATAGTACTTCAGTACTTCTCGACTCCGCTCGAAGAATAACAATCTTACGAGGTCGGACCTCGTAAGATTGTTTGGAGGCGCTCGGCCTCTCGTTCTACCGTCTCGCCGTCGTATTCCCCCGAATGCATATGCGAACCGGCGTAAGAAGCTTGTTTTTGATCAAGATGAAGATCGAGAAGCACTTCCGTTTCACCTTCGGTAACATACAAATGAAAACGCGGATAGTGGTAAGAGCCGAGGCGATGCGAAAAGCTCATCTTGCCCGTATAGGGATCACGATGTTCATGGTAGCTCGCGCGCATGATGCGCATACGAACGCCGTCCGGAGGTTTGGGGATGGTAAATTTCATTTTAAGAGGGGGGATTCCTTAGTTGGATTAGTCACCTGCGATTCGACTTTCTCTCCATGGAGAAGTTTAATCGCCGCGTCAAGTTGCGGATCGCGATCGTTCTCATAATCTTCATCCTGCAAATCAATTTCAATGTCCGGCGTTATACCATCCTTATCAATCGATGTCCCTTTCGGTGTATACCATTTCGCAACAGTAATTTTCACCGCTGAACCATCGGGCAACCCCTCAAGCTCCTGTACGGATCCCTTTCCAAATGTTTTCTTCCCAATAAGCGTCGCAAGATTATAATCCTTGAGTGCGCCAGCAACGATTTCCGCAGCAGAAGCGCTCCCCTCATTTACAAGAACTACAGTCTTTATATCTTTAAGACGTGCACGCCCACGCGCAACATGTGAACGATCGCCTTCTCCTGTCCGCAATTTTTCTGTTACGAGCGCCCCGTCTTCCACCCATTCACTCGCAACATCAACCGCTGTATCCAAAAACCCACCCGCGTTATTGCGCATATCAAATACCATTCCTTTTGGATTCTTTAAAAGAAGCTCGCCGACAACTTTGCGAAATTTCCCTGTCGTATCCGCGTTAAAGTGCGTTAATTTCACATACGCGATGTCGTCTTTCATCTCGAGGCGCGCGGAGGGAATCGATATGCGTTCACGTACGAGCGATATATCTTTTGGCTTTGGCCATCCATTGCGGTGCACAGAAAGTACCACTGCTGTGCCGCCCTTACCGCGGATCTTCGACACGGCGTAATCAACCGCAATGCCCGTGGTATCAAATGTATCAATCGCAAGAATTTTATCGCCTGCGCGAAGCCCTGCTTTACTTGCAGGAGTATTGGGCAAGGGCGCCACTACATCAAGCTGCCCCTTTTTCACGCCAATTTCCATACCAACGCCTTCAAACGAACCAGACAATTCTTCGTTAAATTGCTGATTGATCGCTGGATCAAGGAACGTTGAGTATGGATCCTTCAACGATCCGAGCAACCCCGAAAGTGCGCCATAAAAAATTTGTGTGTCCGGAACATTGGTTTCTACATACCGATTTTTGATAAGCTGCCACACGTCCCAAAAAAGACGAAAATCAACATCTTTCGAAAGGTACGCCGGCGGCTTTTCGTCTTTATTCTTTATAGTACCAACATTCTCATTCGGCGCAGTGACCGTTACGGAAAGATTTTTCTTTCCCTCTTCAAGGCCGGTGCCATAGCCAATAACAAAGCTGCCGAGGATGAGCAGAACCGCGAGATAGCCAATGAAATATTTTTTGAGATGGGTACGCATAAAAAATAAAATTCGAATCACGAAATACGAAACAATATCAAAATTCAAATTTAATAAAATACGTTTTGTATTTTGAAACTTCGGAGATCGTATCTCTGTAAATTTACAGAGATACGAT
>CAYHPG010000004.1:6261-22443 GCA_964358625.1 uncultured Gammaproteobacteria bacterium | reverse complement strand
CTTCTCCAGCACCAAGCTCGAGGAACGTTTTAAGCTTCCGCGAACGCGTCGGATCGTAGCCGGGAAGCGGTCCCGCCTTTGCGTACGCTCCAATATGCGCGTTCGTGAGCCACGCTTCGTTCTCACGGATTGTTACGAACGCACCTGCCAAACTCACGTTGCCCCCGCGCACGGACTTCACTTCTTGCCCCGTCAAAACAATCCCCGCTTCATAGGTTTCGAGGATTGCATAATCAAACCGCGCGCGTTTGTTTGTGGCAAGGGTGGGCATACGAAAAAACATGCGTGCTCCGATAGTCATCGGGGTGCTCATGCAACGTGATGAAGTTCGTCAATATAACGCCGAAAGAAATGTATCAGCACTTACAATCCGTACCCTTCCTTGCAGAACATCAACATTCGGCTGCCGGACAACTTGATACAGAAATGGAATGCGAAGACGCTCCCCGAAATACAGGAGCGGTTTATGGAGCGCAGTATCCGATTGTTTGACTTCAACGGCAAACCATGGTTTACGATTCACCGTCACGAGAAAATCTACTTCTCTCCCCTCAATGTCACGAAGATAAAAAAGGTCCGTCGTATATCCTTCCGCATCATGCAACCAATGGACAAGTTTTAAAAGATGACTTGCAACAAGATTCTCAAAGCGCGCTCCCTCGTCCGCAATCGGCGACCAATCCCAAAGATACGCTTTTGCTTGCTTGCGCAGTGACTTCACCGCGGTGGTTGCGTACGGATAAACACGAAAATGATAATAAAAGCGTTCAAGCACGTCCATCCACAATGCGATGGTTTTATGCGTCACTTGCAGATCCTCCCGCAAGGCATTCAGTGAAAGAAGCGCGCCAACCTTCTGTGGCATCAGCTCCACAAGAACTTGCATTGCTGAAAGATCGCGAAGATGCTCAAGGTCGCGAATATCTTCTTTAATCAAACGGTCTGTCCGTTCATTCTGCCATCGCCGCAATGTGCGCAGGTCGCGTTTAAAAAATGGCTCCGGAAATCCTCCAAAAGAAAACAGTCGCTCAAGATGTGTTACAGCGGACGCATGGCGCTGCAAGGTAAGCTCACGCGACGGAACGGGATGGGACGTGCTCTTCAAAATCTCTGCAAGCGAGAAAGGATGAAGACGATAATAATGATATCGCCCCATGAGTGAATCGCCGCCGCGACGATACAGATCAAGACGGGCGCTTCCCGTCACCATGATATGAAATCGTTCCTTCTGCGTATCGTACACTCCTTTCACATACTGTTTCCATCGGCGGTATTTATGCAGTTCGTCAAAAATAAGAAGGCGCGCTTGGGGGTCGAAACGTTCAGCAAGCATTGCACGACGATCTTCACTGCTGTCCCAATTTAAATATGAGAAGTACTTGTAGTGTGCGGTACCGAAGGTTGTCGCAAGTGTCGTTTTCCCCACCTGTCGCGGCCCGCCGATAAAGACCATCGTTTCCGAAAGGTCTTCAATCATGCGCTGTTTTGCGTAACGTGAATGGATCATATCCGACAGTATACACTGAACGGTAAAAAAATGTCAAGTTTTTTCTACTACGGTAGAAAAAGTAGGTGTGGGCATAGACACTCCTCACAAAAACACCGCGTGCTGGCGCGGCAACACGCGGTGAAATCGTATGAGGTCGGACCTCGGAAGATTGACTGTTATTTGTATTTCGCTTCAAGCGCAAGGCGCAGATTCTCGGCAATAGAAAGTTGCGGATTTGGCTTTATGCTAAGCGCAGTAAACGCATTGATAAAAACACTTTTGAGCGCCGCGTGCGTACTCTCCGCAGATTTTTGCGATGTGAATACACCCCATGTCTGCGGCTTCCACCATGTTTGTTCTGATACGCCGACTGCCTTGAGGAAAGTATGTGTCTCTCCCTGCATATCACCGTATGGCGTATCCATCACGCGATCAATGTCTACATCAAATCGCGATCCTGTTTTTACCGCATCGGCGATCTTCGTTGCAAGGGTTTTCTCAAGTGTCGCACGCTCGGTGAGATGCGTAAGGGTATCAGTAACTTTTGTATCGGTTACACCATCAAGCGGAATTGCGTGATCTGCTTGCTCGCCAGTTAACGCGAACTGTACCGTATTGCCGCGTTCATCCAAAAGATGCACACCACTGTGATCAAATGAAAAATGCGCGCCGCCTTGATCAAAAAGTATTGCGGAGCCATCAACAGTAGGTTGTGGGTTTAGATTTTCAAATGCTTTCTGCAACGCCGATGCTTGATCAAGAGAAACGGGTTTTTCAAGGACAGCGTGGAAAAGATCTTGTTCTTTAACCAGTGTAGTAAGTTTAGCGGCATCAATAGCATTATGCTTAAGCGCAAAGGCGACGCGGTCTGGATCAACAACTCCGTTACTTTTGCATGCATCAAAGATTGCGCCGTTGTTGTCGCTAAACACTTTATTGAGCACGACGTCAGTTGTTCCTTCTGGTATTTGCGCGCTTGGATTTTCAAAAATTGCGGTAAGTGCAGGGGCGGTTACTGTCTTATGTTCTAAAGCATAACGCAGATGCTCGGCGCTGTTGCCACAGGCAGTCATCTTTCCGTTATCGGCAAAAAGATTTTTCAGGGCTTGCTCCTGTCCTTTGAATGCATCGGGAATCACCAAATGATTATTCTCAACATGAATCCCAAGAGCAGACGCTGCAGCCTCATGGCCAGTATAACCAGGAAGGTTTGTAGTAATATCATGCTTCAAAATTGCGTCGCCAATAGTCTTGTTAACATCTTCGATACTCTTCCCGTCGATTGTTATTTTGCCACTAGCATCAAGCGCAACAGTTTTATCGTCGAATCCTAACACAACGTCATTACCAACCTTAATATCAATCGTTTTATCAGCGTTAAGCGTTGCAGTGACATTGTCGTGAGGAAACGACTCCGAAATATTAACGCTCGTCGTTTCAACGTGTTTTGTGGCACCATCAACAACGCGCGCATAAACGATTTCATGATTACTATTCGTAACGGCTACCGGATGTTCTGTAATATTTTTTAAGGCATTTTCTATCGCTTTAGGATCTTTGGTATCTACCGCAAGAGTGCTGCTCAATCCTAAACGTGTCTGTCCCTCGTGAATAGATGCAGCCGATACTGTCCCACTTTTTCCCATCAATCCCTGATCAAGAACATGCGTCACATCATGCGGGTCAGTTTGAGCATAGTGATATGTCGCCACGCCTGGATTCATATCAGCGGCAGTTACGCTACTATCACCGTCCGAATCGATAAGTTCGAGGTGTCGCACAACGCCATCCGCGCCCTTCATTTCAGACGCTGAAAGAAAACCACCCGTGTTGGCAACTTCATGATATTGCAATTTTGTTACAGCATCGCCTTTGTGGAGAGCTCCCGTCGGCATATATTGTTCGCCATCCACTCGCGAGGCGGTGTTTGTTTGGGATTCCCATGAGCCCGTGTTTGGCACGTCGCCCGAACGATCGCCGTGGTACTGCCCGTCTTTCCGGATATACATGACGCGGACGTTATCGTGATCGTCAATTGTTGTTACTGAAATGCAATCATGCTTTTGCCCATCGCTTAAAACTTGTTCTGTATGACGCGCGATTTCAATACTCTTGATAGGGTTTCCTGCTCCACGGAACGTGATGTTCTCGTTGTCATGAGCTAAAATAAGTTTCCCTGTTTGTTCATTAACACTGATCCCGTTATCGTGCATAAAATTTTTCGCGTCAAGCGAATAGCGCAATTGCTCGTTAGTCTCTTTCCCGTCCGCGTTCCACTCACCTCCAAACCAACGCTCGGTAGTAGTAGCCGATCCTCCCGCAGTTGAAGCAGCTTCGCCGATAGCGTGATAATTCGCATCTTCTGTGCGCAACCCATCCGAAAACACCTCGCCCGTCGCTTTTGTCTCAAGCGCGCGCTGGATCTGTTCTTGCAGAGCATGCGCTTCGTCTGCCGCCTGATGCGCTTCCGCTGCCTTTGTAGCAATCTCTCCCACAACTTTATCTGCCGCTTGTGCATGCTTTAATGCTTCATCTGCAATTTTTTGTTTTTCATCATCCCACCCAATGTCCGGCGCATTCTTTAATAAATCAGCAGCGTTATGCACGTTCGCAGCAGTAGCCATCGCATCGCGCAATTCATTGTCTACATCACCCGCCGCTTTGTCCACGTCCCCAACAATAGTGTTTAAAGCATCCGCTGGTGTATCGCTAGTAATAGTAAGCCCCGCAACTGCCTTCTGTACATCATGCAATGTTTTATTGGGGTCGCTCCAATCATTACTATCAGCAAGCGTTTTGAGTGCTCCCGCACTTTTTGTGGCAACTTCAGCAGCTTTTCCCGCACTTTCCAAATCAGCGGCAGTAGATGTTTCTGCGTTGCTCGCTATACTCTTTGCAGAATCTACGTTCGCCTGCGCATTTGCTTTCGCCTGTTCTGCGGCGCGAGCAAGATAATCACCTGCTACAATCCCCGCCGCGAGTCCAACGGCGCTTCCGATAAATCGAACGCGTTCATGTCGTTTCTCTCGTCCCACTGCTTCCGCTTTCTTTTCACGCGCCGCTTTCCAGAGTAAATCCATTTTGGCGTCGTCCATGTCCAATGCGGCTGATTGTGCGACCACCATGTTTTCAAGTTCTTCAAGCGAGCGCCGTAATTCTACGTTTCCTAATGTATGCTTTAATGCTCCTTCTGATTGCAGATACACACGGACATCTGCCATTGTCTCCGTTACTTTTTCACGGAGTGCGATCATTGCACTTTTGTCGCTTCCATCAATCGACAATATCGCTTGTTTGAGCGCAGCGAGGTCACCAGATGTTGGAGGCGCTTTTTCTTCCTTCCCTCGCATCTTTTCTATCTTGCGGTATGCTCCTTCCGCAATCGCCCCTCCCATTTTCATGCCACCATATCCGAGAAGCACACGGCGCAGTCCCGGTACTGCATACGCGGCAATGCCAAGGCCTGTCATCACGGCACCTTGTCTGAATCGATCATCAATTTCATCGCCCGGACGCAAAAATTCTGGCAATTTGATACCCCCGAGACCCTCTTCCTTGAGGTGCTTCACCCCCCGACGCACTTGTTTTTGCAATATGCCGGAGAGATGCTCCTTTGTTTCATTTTCTACAAGACGATTCATCTGCTCCATGCGATACGCGCGACAAACAGAATCAACAATCGCTTTTTCTTCGTTAGAAAGATCGGCGTTTTTATCTCCGGTTCTCTCTTCTTTGATTTGCTTTTCTATTTGAACGCGAATTGACCCCCCATCTTTGATGAGTTCATCAATCGCCGCTTTATACCGATCAATCAAATCATTCCGCCGACCCTCTTGCCATGGCTTTTGCAGCGTTGCAATCTCCGCGCGAACTGTTTGAAAGTCTGCCATTCCTGACGTTATCGTTCCCCGCCAGCCTTCTTTTTTTCCTACTTGAACAAGTTGTAATGCGTCATCTTCGCGTTTTTTATGACGCTGCTGTTCAACGAATGACTCCGTCATGAGCGCTTGCAATTGATCCTGCGCTCCTTTGTTATCCTTCCATTCTCGAGCGACTTTTTTCTGCTCTTCTTTCGCGCGCGACGCTTCTTTCCAGCTCGCCACACCACGATAGATGGCGATGCCCCCTATTCCCACTCCAAGAGCAATGGATGAAAAAGGATTCAAAAGCGCCGTCCCTGCCGCAAGCTTCACCGCAAGACCGGCTCCCATATATCCAGCCCCTGTTTTCACTGCAGTTTTGAGTATGCCTTTATCTGCTTTCTCCTTCGCAATCCGCGCTGCTGCCTCTTGTTGGATCCGTTCCTGCGCCGCCATGTACACGGTGCGCACTGTTTCTTTCCACCAGAAGTAACGATTATATTCCGCTTCGTTGCCAACTTTTTTATCTATAAATTCTTTTTTGTTATCAACAGGATCTCCCTCTTTCCCAAATAATTTCCACGCGGCCTGCACAAGCAATTTTTCCCGTTGCGCTTTGAGCGTTTTGTCCGTTTCCCCTGCAGCGCCCGTAAATCCATTAAAAATGGAAGTAAGCAATTCGGGAAATTGTGTCTTTAATTTTTCTTGTATATCATGTTCAGAAAGACTCTCTCTCCCCGTAACTTTTTGCAATAATTCACGCGCGCGAGCGGCGCGATCGGAGACACCCTTTTCTTTTTTCTGTTTTGCTTCAGCGGCGATGACGGTCTCTACTTCTTTCAGCCGCGCTTGAATCTCGGCTAATGCGTCGTCGCCTTTCTTTTTGTTGTCGGCGACGATCTTGTCCAGTAATGCCTTAAAATCTTTCTTGTGCGCCTTATTTGTATGATCATACTCCTGACCATTATGCGTGTCCTTAAACTGTTGCTCTGCGACTACGGTATCATCGGAAATCGCAAGAAGGAGGAGCTCTTTTTTGATATCCTCCAATTCTTTCTGAATTTCTGGAGTAGAATTTGCTGCGCCCGTAATCAACGCATTGATTGTATCGAGTGCGGATGTTCGAGCGGTAATGAAATCTGTGTGATGTTTCTTTTCGCTTTTGGATCCGTTTTTTACTGCGGCAGTGATTGCCGGCTCTTGTGCTTTTAGTTCTGTCGCTAATGTTTGTAATGCAGCTTGCTTTCTTGTGGCTTCTGCACCACTCGAGATAGTAACACCAATAACTCGAGTACGAATGTCTTTAAGAGTCTGCTGCAACGCTGGATCAAGATCTTCTATGCGCTCAATTATAATATCCATGTCATCAAGCAATGCTGCCCGTTCCTTTACAAAATCGGCGTATTTCTCCTGCTCAAAATCAGATCCTTCGTAGACCGTGCGCTGCTTTAGTCTGTCTCGATTTTTATTCTCTGTTAATGCTTCATCATGCGCTGTGTCTTTTTCTTTCCTTGCTTCATCATCTTTCTTTTGCTGTTCCTGAATGATTTCATCGCGTTTTACTGTCAGCTCCTGTTCTATGGTGGCTAAAATTTTTCCTTTCGCCGCATCATTCTTTGTCCTGATCCCAGCAAGATATTGTTGAAACTTAGTGACGTCATCAGGAACGGTGGAATCCGGATCTTTTTTTTCTTTATCTTTAAAAATAGCAAGTGCGGATTTTTCTTCGTCCTCCTCATGAATAGTAACCTCTAAAATTTTCTTGCGAATTGCTTTTAGCTCTTTTCGTAATTTTGCGCTAAGCCCTTCTGCACTTTTAATGTCTTCGTCAATGAGATCAAGCAACTCGCTCCGCTCAACGACAAAAATTGTATGTTCTGCTTTCTCATACGCAGTCCCTTCTTGTTCAACGTCATGAAGCTCACCTCTTATCTTATCAAGTTCTATATCAAAATTTTTCTGCACTGTGTCAATCGCTTGCGTAATCGCATTGAGTTCATCTTCCGTGGCACCCGATTGTTTCTCTGTCTTCGCGAGCTGCATCAAAAGCCTAGAAATCTCTGTTGTGTGTTTTCGTAATGCTCTCGTCTTCTCCGCAGCTTCACCCCCAAATCTCTCAAGCAAATCATCAATAACCTCTTTCTGTTTTTCAAGAGAGGGTTTATATGTTTCGTATTTCGTCTGTTCTTGCGGTGGATTTTCGCCGGGTGTGGGGGGCATAGGTGAGGATTATAATGCCTGTAATTTTTTGGTATGCTCTTTGATTTTTTGTTCGTCGAGGAGTTGGTGGAGATGCGTCAAGAGCTTGCGCTGATCTTTGGCGATCGCGTTTGTTGCATTCGTGAATCGGCGATAAGCGGCGTTCAAGCGTTGCATCTTTTCCTCAATCGCTGCCGCGCCGCTCTCATTTCCTGTTGGTGGCGCTCCTGTTGTTTGCATATCGTAACTCCCCTAACCCCTCTTACCTGCCTGCCGGTAGGCAGGTCCTAAGAGGGGAACACGTAACAATATGCTACGCGGCGGCTGACGCACGGCTATCTTTTGTGCTTGCTAAAAAATCTTCCCGAAACGATCGCATCGTTTCCTCTACGATCTTTGGAAAATCCGGAATACTTTTCTGGAAAAGCGTCGTCAAATCTTCAAACTTTTCTTTGTCTGCAAGTTCTGTAGCGCGGGGAACATCGCCTTCGGGAAGCGCGCGCATCGCGGCAAAACCAAGCCGCTCAATAAATTGCCCTTCCAACCTACGCTGATAATTTTCTTTGTACTCGGCAGGCAGCGCCGTAAGTTTCGCTTCAATAAGAAGCGCGTCAATAAACGGCGTGAGCGGGGATTTTGAAAGATTGGATTCAATGGCGAGTGCCATATATTTTATAAGAAAATGATTAGAAAGAATACCCGCATCATAGCAAACATTTTTCCTTTTGTCAATTTTTTTGTAACTCGCCCTAAATTTTCAAGTAGCAAGACGAAGAAAATTTAGTTGGGAGTTACAACCCCGTACCAAGCCTTTCGATCAGACCTCGATTTCTTAAAATTACAGCCGAAGCCCCGAACCAGAGCGAAGCTCAGTACGGGGCAAGGCGTTTCCGCGCGAAGGACATGGTATTCTTCTAAACGCTGTCGGGCTTTGGTACTGGGGTCCCTCATATACTGGCATAAGTCCGGACGAAAGGCGGATGCTTCTTTATAACTCCCCCTTCCCCCTCTTAGATTAAGAGGGGGGTAAATCCTTCGCCGGGCTCAGGATGACAGAAATAGAGAAGTTTCGTAATTCACAGCACGGAGGGTTCCGCCCGCCGAGCACGGCGATCTTCCCCGACACCGTAGCATGTGCGCAGCGGGAGAGGCAGTGGAGCCGAGAGAAAAATCGATGAGTGGAATGAACCCGACCCCGCAGCAATCCGCGGGGTATCTGGGCAGGCATAATAAAACGGGACGAGGGGAAGCGGGCGAATCTTTATACAACCAAAAGATCCCGATGGGGATCGGGATCTTTTGGTGTAGAAGTATTAGCGTTTCCGGTAGATCCACTTACCATCTTTTTTCGCCTTCATCATGATTGTGGAATATTTCTCGATGTCAGTGAATTCTTTAGGTGTGTAACCAATAACATCCATTGCAATCTGGCAACAACGCCTATCGCGAGCATCGGTGAGAAGATCAAGTCGTCGGTCGAAGTTGTGTCTTGCAAAATCAGATGAAAGGACCACAAGATCAACATCACTATGTTTGGTTGGTTTCCCCCATGCAAAAGATCCGAAAAGTAAAACTCCATCAACCGTGATTTTCTTTTTTAGATTGTTTATGTAATGTGTTGCGATTGCTTGCGGAAATTTTATTGCTGTTGCAGCCATAAAAATAATATATTCGTTTTTTGCAAAAGATTATACGTGGCCTCTCTGTCAGTCTGTGGGAGCGGTTTATAAACTATATCGGGATAGCGGGAACGAAGATAAAATTTGTTCAACATTTTTATAAGGTGGTCATTCGTGGACGAGAACGTCAAACCGGTAAGTTCAGCCAATCGTGGTAGATCGTGAATTTTCAGGATTTCTTTACCCTGTTTTATCAATACTGCTTTCAAGCACTTTTCGACTGCTTGATGACAGTGCCAAAGAACGAGCAAAAACGTCCATCGCGTTGGTCGTGAACTTTGGAATAATCGTTTCGCGGCGTCGAGATCGGACTCGGCAAATTGTATCCAGCTTTTACTGATAGTATTCATTGGCAGTAAGATTCACTATTGTTAGCGTAACAAAAAAAAACGATGCGTGCAAGCGTGAGAGGACAGTAGATCCGACCTCCTTGTGCCTTCACTCCATAGCGGATGGCATGGCGATGCCGCCGAAGACGGTACGTCGGGGTACCCCCGCCGCCTGTCTGTCAGCAGACGGGGAAGGGACGCGAGGAGTCATCTGCATTGGAGCTGTGAATTACGAAACTCCGATTGTCCCCTCCCTATTTTCACCCTCACCCTACCCTCTCCCATTGAGGGAGAGGGGATATAAAAGGGGGTTTTGGTAATGCACAGATGACAGGACCCGCGTCGTCAGGAAGGAAAGGGCGTGCTGGCGGTGGGTGATAAAAATGCAGAGTGGCACGAGTGTTGAAACGACGATACAAAAAAATCCCGATTAAAATCGGGATTTTTGCAAATTGCTTTATAAAATTTCACGTAATATTTCAACGGAAAGATCGATATCATCTAAAATCCCCTTCAGCGTTCCGGAGGGAAGATCACGCGCATGAGAGGGAATCACCAGTCTCAAACGTCTCAAAACTTACATCGTCGGGAATGGTTTCACGATGCGCAACTAATGCTTCGCAGTAGAGTTGAATTGCTTCACGAAGGTGCCGTTTTGTTTCAGCAATCGTTTTCCCCCACGTGTGACATCCTTTAAGCACGGGAACATACCCGTGAAATCCTTTCACGTCTGGCTCAATAATTGTACGGAATGTATGTGACTTCATATGTAATAAAGTATAGACGCAAATAATGCGCTTGTCAACGACTATTGACGCGGACGGAAAGCTGTGCTATGATGGCTGGTTATCCTGATTTGCTGGGAGCGGGTGTTTTCGGGCTTGTGCTCGAAGACCTCTCTCATCAATAAACCATCAGGGTACGAACCCCATAAGGAGGGGCAGTCATGATCGATCTACGATCGAAATTGCAGAAGGCGTTCCCGTGGATTGCCGGCGCGCTCATCGTGCTGGCGATCTTCAAGGGTCAGGACGTCTACCGCGAGGTGCAGGAGCACGCGCTCCGGACCTTCGGGGCCGGCGTCGTGTTCGCAGGGCTCGCGGCGGTTTTCAGCGGCCTGCTGCTCTTGAGGAGCGGCAAGCTCGGCGCCGCCATGGCCAAGCTCGATGAGGGCTTGAAGAAGGCCATCGACGAGCTGGGCACCAGAGTCGGGAATATCGACAGCACCGTCAAGAAGCTCGATTCGGAGATCACCAAGGCCAACACCACGCTCGCGGATCTCACGAAGGAACCGGCGGAGGTGAAGAAGAACACCACTCCGGCGGCACCTCCCGCAGCCCCCCCCGGTCCCACGGCCGCACCGCCCGCGCCGGCTCCCAAGCCGACCAAGGCTGAAGCGTTCGATGGGCTCACCAAGGCGGTGGACGCGCTCGATGACGCGGTAACGCGTCTGGGCGAAATCCGGACGGACGAGGACACGGCGCGTACGACCGAAAACGCCGCGCTCACGACGCTCGGCGGGAAGCTCGTCACAATCGGCGGCAAGCTCACCGCGCTCGCCGCGCCTCCGGCTCCGCCGGCCGCTCCGCCCGCGGGAACGGCCACGTAACTACGGAACCCGAGCTTGTACAACACCGAGAGATGTACACAACTCTCGGTGTTGTACACTCGGGCGCGACTCACAAGGACTGTCTTCCACGGAAGCAGTCCTTATTTTTTTGTAACTGGCCTGAAAATTTGGAGTCATAAGATGAGCAAATTTTCACTGGCAGTTACAATCCGCCGAGTTTTGCGCCTGCTGGCACCGAAGCCCGAAGGGCGGAGGTATCAGTCAGACCGAGAGGCGGATGCTTTTTAATAACCCCCTCTTACTCCCCCTTATATTAAGGGGGAGAATAACTAGTGGCTTGTCATCCCTCTACATGAATGCTATTGTAAAAAGATAAAAACGAATCGTAGATAGACTGGGCCCGTAGAGGAGAGGCCGTCCTCGGCTCCCTGTCACGGAGCATATCGCCGGTTCGAATCCGGTCGGGCCCGCCAGTAAAAATGAAAACACACCGCTGAAAGAGCGATGTGTTTTTGGTTTTGACCTCACCCTAACCCTCTCCTAAAAGGAGAGGGAATCAGAGAAGCGGAGGCAGGGGCCGATGTCAGATGCACTGCGCGGCAGGCGCTCGACGACGATACTATTTTTTTGACGAGGGAGAGAGTGTTTTGTGGATGGATAGGTTGCCCACGAAAGAAGAAAAGGACGCGCGACATTTTCTTGCGCACACAGTGGCACGAGTGTTGCTTCAGGGCGAAGACGCGCGATCGCGGAAAATGCCGGAAGCGCTTTTGGCATGATAACGACGGTGGTAATACCAAGATCGCGGACGCTATCAGCAACTGCTCGCGCAAGATGTTCGATTGGGTTTTTTGGCGCGCCAAAAACATCCGGCGCGAGGTTGTCGTATTTTGAGCTTTCTGTTTCACGAATGATACCCGTCATCGTCGCAACAACTTCCACCGGGTATTGCCCGCCTGCGGTTTCACCAGAAAGCATCGTTGCGTCCGCGTGATCAATGACCGCATTTGACACATCAGAAATTTCCGCGCGCGTCGGGCGGGGATTGGTGATCATAGACTCGAGCATCTGTGTTGCAACGATCACAGGCTTTCCTGCTTTGAGACACGCCGCAACAATATCTTTTTGCATGATAACGAGCTTTGCCGGATCTGCTTCAAGCGCCAAGTACCCTCGCCCGATCATCACGGCATCTGCGACTGCTACAATTTTTTCAATATTCGCAACAGCTTCCGGGCGTTCGACTTTGGCAACGGTTTTGGGCAACGGACAAGGGTGCCCCTTGTACGACAAGGGGCACCCTTGTCGTAGCTTCCACATAAGTTTTTGAAGTGCTACAATATCTTTCGCATCTTTCACAAACGAAAGCGTGACGAAATCAACGCCTTGCGCGAGGCCAAACGCCAAATCTTTTTTGTCTTTCGCGGTGATGGGTTTTGCGCCAAGCGAAACACCCGGAACATTAATGCCTTTATGCGATTTCACGATGCCGGGCACAACAACTTTTGCGCGGATCGCATCGCCATGCACGCTTTCGACAATCAATTTCATCGCACCATCGGCAATGAGGATTGGTGTGCCTTTTTTCACATCACGTGCGAGCCCGCGATATTGTTGGGGGAGAACCTTCTTCGACAACTTCGGAGATCGTATCTCTGTAATTACAGAGATACGATCTCTGTAATTCGCTTCTGGCACAAGGGTAACGATTTCACCGCGCTTTATAGCGACACCTTCTTTTGGAAGATCACCAATGCGGATGCGCGGGCCTTGGAGGTCTTGCAACAGCGCGACAGGGATTCCTGTTTCTTTTGATGCGCGACGGATGTTGGCGATAAGCAGGGCGTGGTTCTCATACGTGCCGTGCGAAAAATTCAAACGCGCGACATTCATGCCGGCCTTAAGGAGCTTTTTTAATGTCGAGAGTTTTTCCGATGCGGGGCCGATGGTGCAGACGATTTTGGTACGCTTCATAAACGTTTCAACAACACCGAGTGTTTTTTAGGTTCAACACTCGGTGTTTTGCAAATTTTTATTTAGTGTCTGGCATTCTCGTAGCAATGACGACTCCGCCAGCCATAAGGATGCCAAGCACGAGAAAAAGTGTCTGGGTTCCGGTGACCGAAAGAATTGCTGTCGCGACGAGTGGCGCGATCATATAGCCCAACGGCCCGGTATTTCGGAAGAAGTCAATCAAGTGCACATCGCGCTTGTCTACTTGCTTGAAAAAATAGGTGTCGCGCATGATTTCGATTAAACTTGCACCGATGCGCGTCGTAAAAAGCAAAAGCGCCCAGATCCAGAGCGTCGCCGTATGCACAAAGAAAAGCGCACTTGTCGCAAGCGCAATAATTGTAAGTCCCGTAACAAGAATCCCCCGTTCGCTTTTCCACCTGTCCGCAAGCCACCCGGCCGGATATTGAAACAACACAAACGGCAACAACATAAAGGAAAAAATTTTCCCAATATCTGCCCAATCAATACCAATGGAAACAAGATGCAATGGCGTATAGATCACCATCCATGCGTAGAAGAATTGCAGAAGAAACGCAATGATAAAAATATGCGAGAGCGAACGATGCCGCACAATCGCGCGCATGGTGGCAAAAAATCCATGCGGACGAATGCGTTCGTGATCAACTTTTCGAAAACCAAAAAGAACAATAGTAAACACGAGGAGTGTTACGCCAAATGCTATAGTGAAAATACGCGGGAATCCGTATGTCTCGAGGATAAACCCCGCGACGACCGGCGTTACGACCCATCCGGCGTTCATGATCGTCAACTGCGTGCCGCGGATTCTTCCGGTCAACACATCCGAAGAAAACGTCTCGATCAAGATATCCAGCGAAACCCATGCGGCAACAAGCGATGCAATATACACGACAAAGGTTGGAATGAGAATGAATGGATTGGTTGCGCGCGCGAGAATGAGTAGGGCAACAAGAGACAAAAATATCAGAAGAAGCGTCGTATGCTGTTTGCCCAAACGCGCAATAAGCCGGTCGAGGAACACGAGAAGAACAAGCGCCGTTAAATAGCTCGCAACAAAAACAAGTCCGACAGACTCTTTTGCAATAAATGTCTCAAGAAATGAAGATTCCGTATACGCCACTGCCGCTGTCGCAATGGCGAAAAAAAATGAAAGGCTGTAGAGGGTGCGCAGTTTGCGAAAATTAAACGCTTCAGCATGAGGCATAAATCGTATCGGTCAACACCGAGTGTTTTTTGGACACAACACTCGGTGTTATCTGGTTTCTTTCTGCAGACGTTTTATAAATGTCGATAGTGCCATTGTTTTGATTTCTTTCTCTCCCCGGACGCGCACGACGAGTTTGCGAAGCGACTTTTCTTTGTCGCCAATCACAATCATATAGGGCACTCGTTGCTTCTCTGCTTTACGAATTTTGTACCCCACCGTATCACGGCTGCCATCAACGGAAACCCGGAACCCTTCGGAGTCAAGCTTTGCGCTAAGTTTTTCCGCCGCTTTCATATGATCGTCCGATACCGGGATAATCGCCACCTGCACCGGAGCGAGCCACGTCGGAAACGCGCCAGCCGTGTGTTCAATTAAAATAGAGAGGAAGCGCTCAATCGAACCCATGATCGCCGCGTGGATCATCACGATACGCTCTTTTTCCCCATCTTCGTTCGTGCACGTAAGATCGAATCGCTCTGGCATATTCAAGTCAAGCTGAATCGTCGCCACTTGCCACTCACGCCCAATCGCGTCTTTTGCCATGAAATCCAACTTCGGGCCATAAAATGCCGCTTCGCCAACTCCGTCAATCCACGCAATCTTTTTCTCCGTAACAATTTCACGAAGGAGCGCTTCTGCGATCGCCCACTTCTTCGCATCGCCAAGATATTTTTCCGGATGCTTTGGATCATGCAAAGAAAGTCGTACACGAAGACGAAACCCAAATGCAGGATAAAACTCATGGATGATATCCCAAATTTTCAAAAACTCTTCCTTTGCTTGCGACATACGGCAGAAAACGTGTGCATCATCTTGCGCGAATGCGCGTACGCGCGAGAGCCCCGCGAGTTCGCCCGTCTGTTCGTCGCGATAACACGTGGTGGTATTTGCATACCGTTGTGGCAGGTCGCGATAACTCCACGCACGGCGTGCATAAATCTGCGTATGGTGCGGGCAGTTCATCGGCTTCATCGCGAACTCATGCCCCTCACGCGTGGTAATCCGGAAAAGTTCATTCTTGAATTTATCCCAATGCCCACTTTTCTCGTACAAATCTTTTTTCGTAATATGCGGGATCTCCACGCGCATATACCCACGCTTCTTGCGCAACTGCCAAACAAACTCATCGAGGATGGTGCGAACAAGCGTCCCGCTCGGCGTCCAGAGCGGCAGCCCCGGACCAACAAGTTCAGAAAACGTAAACAGGTCAAGCGCGGGACCAAGGATCTTGTGGTCACGACGCTCGGCCTCTGCGAGCATGGTGAGATACTCCTGCAATGCTTCTGCAGTAAAAAATGCTGTTCCGTAAATGCGCGTAAGCATTTTTCTTTTCTCATCCCCTTTCCAATAGGCGCCGGCAACAGAAAGAAGTTTGAAGTGCTTCATATCCTCCTTTGGATTGTCGGAATGTCCTCCCTTACAAAGATCAAGAAAATTTCCCGGATCATTCACAGTAATTTGTTTGCGTTGCGCGACAAAATCCTCGATAAGCTCGAGTTTATATGGATTGTCCGCAAACATTGTCCGTGCTTCATCTGCGGAAACTTCCCATTCTCGAAACGGCTTCCATCGCGTGAGGATTTCGCGCATGCGCTTCTCGAGTTTTGGGAAATCCTTTTCGGAAATAATCCGATCGCCAAAATCAAAATCTTGGTAGAAGCCATTTTCTATTGCGGGCCCAATGGCATTGCATGTCCCCGGCCAAAGGGATTTTGCAGCAGCTACCATAAGATGAGCAAGCGAATGGCGAATTTGTTGTAAGTTGTTTTGTTCCTGAGACATAAACTGAGACCGTAGAAAAACTATTACGTTATCCTTCGAGCGAGCGTAGCGAGTCGAGAAGTGAGCCAAAAC
>CAYHPG010000004.1:0-6251 GCA_964358625.1 uncultured Gammaproteobacteria bacterium | reverse complement strand
GCGTCATCGAACCATTGGAGCTTCTCGACAAGCTCGAAGAATACAATTTGACAGATGTTGATCATTGTTCTACAGGCTCAAACTATACAAAAATTTCCAACAACCAATTTTCCAATTTCCAAAAAAATCTCAGTGAAAAATTGAGTATTGGAAATTACTACGACTACGGTTCCCTAATTTCCACGCGAATATGATCCGGCAAACGCGGAAGACGTTTCACGAAAAATGGCGTCAATTGCACGAGAACATCAGCAACGCCGCCGTTACTTCGAAGAAGCGTTCGCACTTCTTCCGGTGTGCGCCCGATAAATCGCGACCGATCAAATGCTGGACTTGCTTCCCGAACCAATGCCTTTCCTTCTGTCTTCACAAGAAGACGCGCGGTGCCTGCAGTATCGTCAAACGCCGCAACACTCGTTGTAATATCGCTTAATGGAACAGGCAAAAGACGCTGATCATCCGGAATAGTTGTTTTTAATTGTGTCGTGACCCATTCATGGAGTGCTTTACCGGAAACCACAACGCCACGCGCTCGCACGGTCACCGAAAGAGTAAACTGCGGCGCTGTCGCTCCGAGCTTTCCATCAAGCGCGCTTGCTATTGGATCAAGCGTCAAAAGCACCATCGGCTCAACGAGTGCATCGCTCGCACTTCCTTCTTCGCTGCGAATGCTTTCTTCAATGGCTTTGATGAGTGTTGCGCGCGCGGCGTCAACATCGCTTGCGGCTAACCGCTGGAGAGAGCGCTTGCCACCAGTCATGGGCGCTTCGGTTACTCCATAAATTTTATCTTGCAGCTCGCCGCGTAACCCGGGAATCGTCCATCGTGTTGCCGCGACTTCGCCGCTTGCTCCTGCAGTGTCAGCGATCAACACCCCCTCCACTTTTCCTCGTGCTGGAACTACGACGGTTTTTTCAAGCCGGAAAAGAATTTTCTCTGCTGTCAAAAATCGCGTTGTCGCAATAAGCGTTTGCGCGCTCCCGGTGGTATTCACAATCGATACCTTGCCACTTGCCTTCGCATCCTCCTCTTTCAAAACCGATGCGGTAAACGTATCTTTTTTTGTCACCTCACGTTGAAACACTTTCCCGGGAAGCGCAGGAGAACCTGCTAGTGGCTCCCGTACGATGGAAAGAGCAGACGTTAATGGAAATGTTTGTATGCGAGGAGTAATCACAATCGTTGCGCGCGTAATAGAAAAGTACACAATAAGCACAATGAGCAATACCGTGAGCGCGGAAAAACTTACGGCAATATTACGATACAGAGGGAGTGATGGAGATTTTTTACGTGCCATAGAATAGAATAGATGAGAATTACTCTTGTATTCTACCACACAACCTAAAAAAATCAAAACTCGACCGTATGAGGACCAATGAGCCCCTCAACGGAATGACGAATATCGTCGTTCATCGCAACAGCAATATCTGTCTCGAGCTCCTCGCCATCAGGTGTTGCAAAACGCACCGCATACGGCCCCGGCGACTGACGAAGAAGATCGTGAAGCGCTGCGATCGTTTCGCGTGATGTTCTTACAGGAAGACGAATAAGAACACTTTGTGTACGTTTTTCACGAGAGCCCGATGCAACGCCCACCGTATCCGCTGAAAGAAGCGTCGCTTTCTCGCACAGCAATTTTGTTTCACCATCTTTCGTCGAAACACGTCCTTGGATAACCACCGGCGCTTGATCAGTCCAAACACTTTTTGTATTTTCAAACACTTTTGGGAAAACGATTACTTCCAACTTCCCGCGAGCATCATCCAACATCACGAAGGCCATCATGTCCCCCTTCTTCGTTAAAATATTTTTTATCGAACTCACAATCCCTCCCACTTGCACCAGAGCATCTTCCATGTCGCCAGTAATTTCGGAAAGCGGCGTGACGCCCTCCCCAAGAGTAGCACGCCATGTATCCCACGGATGTTCCGTTACATACAGCCCCAAAAGTTCTTTCTCCCATGTGAGTCGCATTGCTTTTGTATCTTCCCCTTTCTCTTTCTTTAAATGCAGTGAAGGCACCGACGACGCGCCAAAAAGATTCGCTTGTCTTGTTGCGGTTTCAGCCATGCCACGACGTGCGAATGAAAGCAATGTTTCGATATTCGCGAGGAGCATTGATCGTTCGCCAAACCGATCAAGCGCTCCGCACTTCACCAAGCTCTCCAACGGTTTCTTATTGACACTTTCCGGAGGAAGACGCTTCAAAAAATCTTCAACATCACGAAACGCTCCACGCGCTTTTCGCTCTGCAATGATCCCCGCAACCACCCCTTCTCCAACATTTTTTATTGCCACAAGACCAAAACGAATGACGGGTTGTTCGTTTACAAAAACTGCGGTAAAGTGCTCCATGCTGTCATTAATATCCGGCGGCAACACCTCAATTCCCAATGCACGCGCATCATCAACAAGAAACGCAATGCGATCCACATCGCCTTCTTCGGCAGTGAGGAGCGCGCTCATAAACGCATGAAGAAAATTTGCTTTCAAGTATGCGGTTTGATACGCAATAAGCGCATAACACGCAGCGTGGCTACGGTTGAACCCGTATCCGGCGAACGGCTCAATAAATTCAAAAATCTTTATCGCCAATTTTTCGTCAATACCATTCCCAACGCATCCCGCAACGAATTTCTTTTTCTGCTCACGAAGCAATTTTGAAATCTTTTTTCCTACTGCCTTACGAAGGATATCTGCTTCACCAAGAGTAAACCCTGCGAGATCACGCGCGATTTGCAGCACCTGTTCCTGATACACGGCAACGCCGTATGTTTTTGCAAGAATGGGCTCAAGCTTTACATGCAGATACTTTGCTTTTTTGAGCCCGTGTTTTCCTGCGATGTAATCAGGAATGAGCTCCATTGGACCAGGCCGATAGAGCGACACCATGGCAATGATATCTTCAATAGATGTTGGAACGAGTTGTTTCAAGTATCGCCGCATACCCGCAGATTCGAGTTGGAATACGCCCGTGGTATTCCCTGCTTGCAACAATCGAAACGTTTTTTCGTCATCCAACGGAATTGCATCAATATCAATGACCGTGCCGGTCATCACTTTCACAACCGCAAGCGTACGTTCGATGATCGTCAGGTTTTTCAAGCCCAAAAAATCCATCTTGAGAAGCCCAAGCGATTCAATAGGATGGAGAGAGTACTGCGATACGATTGTCTGATCAGATGAGCTTGCGTACTGCACTGGCACATACGACATGAGCGGCTCTTTCGTGATGACGACGCCGCACGCGTGCGTGGATGTATGACGCGCAACCCCCTCGAGACGCTTTGCAATATCAATTAAGCGCTGCCCTTGTGGATCGCGTGTCGCAATTTCTTTGAGTTCGTGAATGGCCGTTTCCGCTTCAGAGAGCGTCATGTGAAATGGAATGAGCTTTGCCAGCTTATCACACATCGCGTACGGGACGTCCAATACACGACCAACATCGCGCACGACCGCACGCGCCGCCATGGTTCCAAACGTCACGATCTGCGCCACATGGTCTTTTCCGTATTTCTCTTCTACATATCGAAGCACCTCATCGCGCCGCGTATCCGCAAAATCAAGATCGATATCCGGCATGGCAATACGCTCGGGATTTAAAAAGCGTTCAAACACGAGTTCATACGCAATCGGATCAATGTTGGTGATGTTCGTGAGGTACGACACGATGGATCCTGCCGCGCTCCCACGACCCGGCCCCACAATAATGTGCTGTTGTTTTGCCCAGTTTACAAAATCTTGGACGATAAGAAAGTACGAGGCAAAACCAGTTTTTATGATGACACCAAGCTCGTACTCAAGGCGATCTTGTACTTGAATCTTGAAACTTGAATCTTGAAACTTGCCGTATCGTTTTTCGATACCCGCTTCACATAGTTCGCGTAAATAACTATCCGGCGTTTTTCCTTTTGGCACTTCAAAATGCGGTAAGGTTACTTTTCCAAGTTCAATTGTGCAGTTGATTTTGTCCGCAATTTTTACCGTATTCTCAAGCGCCGCGCGCGGATATTCTTTCATTGCCTCTTTCATCGCTTCCGGCGAACGGAACGAAAAATCTTGCCCGAGCATGGAAAGACGTTTTGTATCCTCTTTTTTTGATTTCGTTTGGAGGCAGAGCAAAACATCTTGCGCTTCTGCGTCACTTGTATCCAAATAGTGACTGTCTTGTGTGGCAACGAGCGGCACGCCCTGCGATTCTGAAAGCGTCACGAGCCCTGTATTAACAAGCAACTGTTCCGGTAGTGTATTCGACTGAATCTCCAAATAATAATCGTCCCCAAATAATTTTTTATATCGTTGCATACACTGCTCTGCCGCTTTCCAGTCTTTACGGCGAAGCTCCTGCGCGACCTCACCATTCAAACATCCCGAAAGAATAATAAGTCCCTCATGGTGTTCCTGTAAAAGATCGAAGTCTATACGTGGTTTATAATAAAACCCTTCAAGATGCGCCTTGCTTGTCAGTGCGAGAAGGTTTTTGTAGCCCTTTTCATTTTTTGCAAGGACGGTGAGGTGATAATAACGCTCATCATCGGCAGTTGCTTTTTTCTCTAAACGACTCTTCGGTGCAACGTACATCTCTTCGCCGATAATTGGTTTTATCCCTTCACGAATGCACGCTTCATAAAATTCGATGATGCCGTACATCGCCCCGTGGTCCGTGAGTGCGACTGCGGGCATTTTATATTCTTTGGCACGTTTCACCAGCTCGTCGATCTTTGGCAGACCGTCGAGGAGGGAATAATGCGAATGGACGTGGAGATGAACGAAGGACATAGCACACTCATCATAGCAAACTATAATAAAAAAAGAAGGACGCCTATTGTCTATAAACGTCCTTCTTTAATTCTTTTCTCCTATCGTTTTTTGATCGATTTTCTTACGAATGGAGTTTCTGTGTCACCACGATCACGCATCCAACGAATCCCCTCCTTTACGACGTCAACCAATAAACCCAAATAGGTAGACGTTGATTCTAGTTTCTCGCGGATCAATTGTAGCACTTCGTCCACGGCGCGCAAGCGGTTGCGAAAATCTTCAAGCGTTGCGTGTACGGCGCGAGTAATACCAATCACGTGCCATAAAAGCCAGGAGAGTAAAATCACGAGCCAGAGGACACCGAAGGATAAGACGAGGTTTAAAATGTCGCGAGAGGTTTCGAGATACATAGTATTGAGACTGGATAATAATTATTTTTCGAGTGAGCGAACGAAGTAAGCGAATCGAGAAATGAGTCAATAAGGTGCTTCTCGACTTCGCTCGAAGAATATATTTTGCAGTGATAGCCTATAACCCCCTCTCGCTCCCCCTTACATAAGGGGGAGAAGGCGGAGTGCTACACATCTCGAAGTTTTGCGTTGAATTTTTTCTCCACGTCTGCGACGATTGTGCTCTCTGCGCGTTCTACTTCTTCATTTGTGAGCGTTCGGTCGGGCGACAAGTAACGGATATGAAACGCTATACTCTTCTTCCCCTCGCCGACTTGCGCGCCTTCGTACAGATCAAAGAGTTCCACCGATACAACAAGCGGGTTTTTCTGCAACGCCGCCGCGACATCCGCATACGCAACAGTTTTCGGAAACACAAACGCAAGGTCGCGCAGTACCGGCGGATATTTCGGGAGCGGCGTGTAGTGTTTCACTTCGGACATAAAAGGCAACAATTCTTGAAAACGAATACGAAATAATGCAATGGGTTTCTTGATATCAAAATCTGAAAGGGTCTTCGTCGTTGGTGTAACGACTGACCCCATTTTTTCTCCGTTCACTAGTATTGTAATACTCTTTCCTGCATCCACCCACGGTGCGTGCGCATCGTTGCCATACGGAAGAAACGTTAGTGCATTACGCGCAATGCCCGTATGTTCGAACAGGAATTCGGCAATGCCTTTCGCTTCACGAAACGCATCTACGCCCATGACCACCGCAGCCAAACGCAACGGTTCGTCCGGCAGTCCGCCCTTGCCGGGACGAAAAACTTTTGTCAGGAGCCTAAATTATCTTTAGATTTTCGGTTGGAACAAAATTATCCCAATCCTTTCAATCCAACCACGATTATAAGATTTCAGATTCAAAGATTATCAGATGTCCAGATTAAGATATATAACATTTTAGGGCTTACTTCAATAAATAAATTAACAGCTCCAAAAAATCGCTCCTTAGCCTGTTTTTCTGTCCGTCCACAAGTAGAGAGGTCGAGAACCGGTGAATAGGCTATAAACGTCTTTCCTTCCTTGAGGAGAATAAACG
>CAYHPG010000003.1:0-25757 GCA_964358625.1 uncultured Gammaproteobacteria bacterium | reverse complement strand
ATGCGCGCACGACACATCGCTCTTCTCAGCGCCATCCTCGCAAGTATTGGCGCACTCGTATCTCTCTATCTCCTGTGGGGCCACTACACGACTGGACCGACGTTCTGCAAAATCGGCGGCGCCGTAAATTGTGACTTGGTCAATCGAGGTCCGTACGGAGAAATACTTGGATTCCCTGTTTCTGGCATCGGATTTCTTGGCTATGTTTTCATTGCAGCATTGGCGCTCCTTCTACAGAAATTCCAGAGACCCGTTCTCTGTAATTCTACGAAGAACGGATCTCCAAAGTTACGAATCACACTTTCCATTCTCCGCGCGGCAACAACACTCGGCTTTCTCTTTTCGCTCTATCTCCTCTATCTTGAACTCTTCGTGATCTTGGCCATCTGCCCGTTCTGCATGGTCTCGCTTATCCTCATCACAATAATTACCACACTCGCGTGGGCGATCTGCCTCGCACCGAACCGTTGGTCGAACGGTTCTGGTACTGGGGTCGAACCCAGCGCCATAACCCATAATACATAAATACTATGACTCAATCACAAAAAATTTCGCTCTTTTTCCTTCGACTAAGTTTCGGCTGGCTTTTCTTCTACGCCGGCATCACCAAAATTCTCAACCCGAACTTCTCGGCCGCTGGATACTTAAATGGCGCAAAAACATTTTCGGGGTTTTACCAATGGCTCGCCTCGCCCGCAAACATCGGCTGGATTAATTTTGTGAATGAGTGGGGATTAACGCTTCTTGGTGTTTCGCTCATTCTTGGCATCGGTGTCCGGCTCTCGTCTGTTTTGGGTGCGTTCCTTATGCTACTCTATTACTTCCCTGTACTTACGTTCCCGACCGTAGGTCATGGATATATTGTTGATGAGCATATTATTTACGGATTCGCGCTCCTCTTTCTTGCGGCAACCCGCGCGGGGCGCATCTGGGGACTCGAAAACTGGTGTTTAAATCTCCCCATCTGCTCCCGATTCCCGAAAATTCGCACATGGCTCGGCTAGATAACTTACAGCTTACTACTTACAACTTACTACTAATATGCACCCCCTCAATCCAAATCACGTCGGAAAAACACTCGCCGCCACCGTCGGCATTCTCTATGTCGTTTGTGCGATTGCGTATGTCGTCTTCCCGGCGCTTACAAAAGCATCTTTCGTGTACATGATGCATGGACTCGACGTTGAAAAACTATTCACTCCCATTCAATTCTTCCCCACTATCGTAGGACTTGTCGTGAGCGTCGTCTATTCGTATATTGCAGGAGCACTATTTGCATATCTCTGGAATAAACTTGCAAAATGAAAATTGTCATTCACTACACAAAAAAAAACGCAACGGTCGCAGGTATAATAATTATTCTCTCAATAGGAGCTGTTGTAGTAATTGCCATGCGCAATGAGAGTGGCGTCCTACCACAACGCATTACTTCTTCTCCTCTAAGCGCTCCGGCGCAACAAACGAGTGAAGGACCGGTTGATGTGACGGTCACACACGACATAAAACAATCAACCAGAACAACGCATGTCTTTACTGTCGTTCTTGATACGCATTCGGGCGATCTTTCCACATTCGATGCACAGGCAAACATCATCTATAGAACAAAAGACGGAAAAGAACTCGCGCCGCAATCGATTGGCGGCGATCGTGAAACGCACCACCGAACAATCACTGCCACCTTTGTGAATACTGCACTTCCAGACACACTTGTCATAAAAAATCTCCGCAGCATCCCCGAACGAACATTTCCGATAACAAAATAATTATGCACTGCCTTCAAAAAAAATATCTTGTTCCCACAATTATCATCGCAGCGCTTGTCGCATGGTACGCCTACGCCTTCCACCAACCACACCTGATCGCTCTCCTCCCATTCCTCATTTTCCTTGCCTGTCCGCTTATGCATCTTTTTATGATGAAGGGGCACGGAGCGCATGAAGAAAAAACAGATACGAAAACAAACGATAAAAAATCATGTCATTAATGAACACCCCCTTATGAAAAAAATCCTTCTAAGTATCCCTCCACTCTTCATTGCACTACCTGTACTTGCGCATGCGGATGAAGAAATAAACTACGGATGGCAAGGAATGATGGGCAACTGGGGCGGCAGTATGATGGGCGGACAATTCTTTGGTATCTTTGGATTCCTCTTTCCGCTTCTCATGTTTGCCTTCTGGGGACTCACGATCGCCCTTCTTGTTGCACTCGTCCGATGGGTATGGAAGAAAGGAGATGGCAAAAAATAACTATATGCAAAAACGACTCCTCCCCATCCTCACACTTGTTGCGGCGCTTATGATCGGCGTGAATCAATATCTCCTGACGACAATCAACCATGCATTGGGTGTCAAATCAGAACTCACGCCACTTCTTCGCTTAGTCAACGCGGGTAACGCGCGTGGCACCTCGCTTGCGGACATCGTATGGAGTAAAGGCATGCCGTTCTATAGTCAAGAGCTTGGCGTCTCTTACGACACGGTTGTCGAGAGTCTTCCTAAACTCGCCGCACTTGATCCTACATACGGTTCCGCAAAAATTATCCTTACAGACGATCAGAAAAAACGCTATGTTAAAATCGGCATGACCGACAAAATGACATGCGAATTTTGCTGTGGCGCAAAAACACTCGTCTTCGCAAACGGCGAAGCGGCGTGCGGATGCCAGCACTCGCAAGCGATGCGCGGCATCCTTGCGTATATGATCCAGAAATACCCAGACAAAAGCGACGATGAAATGATGCGCGAAGTTGCGCGCTGGAAAGCGCTCTTCTTCCCGAATCAAATGATGACACGCGCGCAGGAACAACTCGCAAGCGGACAATACACGCCGGACTTCGCCGCACTCGTTCTAGGACTTAACGAAAAAACACTTAAACAACTTGGCGCTGAGGGCCCCGTCACCGCGCCCTCATCCATCCCCCAACCAAACATGGTTGGCGGATGCTAAAAAAATTACAGGTTACAGATTATAGTAATACTGAAATCTATAATCTCAACAATATGGAAACAACAATCCCAACACCACCACTTACCCCCGAAGCGCCAAAAAAACAACTCACCATAAATCTCAACAGCCAAACACTCTTCACCGCGCTCCTCATTCTTCTTGTCTTCGTCTCTGTCGCGCAAACAGTACAACTCTTTGCCCTGAAGCGCACGGTGTCAACTGGCATCTTTTCCGCGTCGCCAGCAAATGCCGCCACTCCCGCAAACAGCGCACTCCCTAATATGGTAGGAGGATGCTAACATGAAAATCACTAAACTCATCTTTATCGCCACAGGGGTTCTCCTCGTCCTCACGATCGCAAATCTTATTCTTCTTTTTCCGAATACGCGAAAACTTTTGAAACTTGCAACAGAAAAAGAGCAAGCAAAGCCACCGTCGTTCGCACTCACAACAATCGCGCCGGAAAATTGTCCTGAATGTTTTACGACTACGCCACTTATTGATGCGATGAAAAAACAAAACGTGAGTGTCGGCTCCGAACGATTCCTGAATGCATCTGAACCGGAAGCACAACAACTCATCGCGCAGTACACAATCACAAAACTCCCGACGCTCATCATGAATGGCGACTTTGGGAAACAGGGAGAGCTCAAAAAACAATTAGAGACGATCGGTACCGTAACCGACGACACTTTTGTTTGGACAAGTGTACAACCGCCGTATAAAGAGACCGCGACAGGAAATGTGCGTGGAAAATTTTCAGTTACGTATATCACGGACACCACGTGCAAAACCTGTTACGATGTCATGCGACATGAACAGGCAATGGCAAACCTCGGACTGAAAGCATCAGATGATACCGTGGTGGACATTCGCTCGGCAGAAGGAAAAAAATTGCAAAAACAATATACGATCACCGCCGTCCCAACGATTATACTGACCGGTGATCTCGAAGAATATGATTCTTTGAAGGCAGTATGGCAAAGCGTCGGTACGCAAGAAAAAGACGGTACGTATATTTTTCGGGAAAATGGCATTCTCATATCGCAAATGGGCGCGTATCGTAGTCTTAAGACCGGAAAAATTGTCACCCCGGTTACACCGAAAAATAACCCATAGCCAATAAAGGAAAAAAATGCTATACTGAAAAAGTTAAATAGCATTAACGTATAATTTTTATGCGTATCCTTACGGCGATCATATCACTGTTCGTGATATTAGGTCTCGTTGGTGGTGCAGATGCATCTCTTTTTGGTGCAAAGCTCCCACCGGTGAAGGCAGGAACGACAAAAAAAGCACAGGCGCAATTTGGTCCTGGGATGCAGACATGTAACGTTAATGGCGTCGAAGCGCCAGGAAGCTGTGATGAAGTGGAAGGTCCGGGAAATATGATGGGCCCCGGAGGTCCAGGTGGATTCGGTCCGGGCGGCCCTGGCCCTGGAGGCATGATGGGGCCCGGAGGTCCAGGTGGATTCGGTCCTGATGGAGAAGAATTCGATGAAGACGCCATGCAAAAACAACAACTCAAAATGATGTTTCAAGGCGTCAAGCAAGGAATGCGCGGCATGGGCCAAGGGGTGAAGATGATGAAGACGGCACTCAAAAAATTGGCAAAGGAAGGAATTACTGCACCAGAAGAACTCACCGAAGCGATGGCGAAAGCAGATGAACTCATTGCGTATCTCGGTAGAATCAAATCGGCAAATGATATCGAAGACGCCGACGCCTTCATGGAAAAGATGAGCGAGATGATGGATGTGGGGCCCGTGCTCCAAGAATGGGGGCCACGCATGGGCGATCTTATGCGCATGTCGCAGATGATGAAAGAAGCGGAGCGCCGCGCGAAACAGATAAAAAAAGACGTAAAACGCCTGAAAGCAGGAGCAGTAAAATCAAAAATTGATCTTACTGAACTCTTGACAGAGCTCGATGAGGCAGTTGCCACACTCGATAGCGCACTCGCTGACGCAAAAGCGAAAACTGATCCGGAAGAGAAGCTTGAAGCGGTGGAAGAATTCTTTGACCAACTGGAAGGTGCATATGAAACTGTCAAACTGGTTAAAGGGATAAAGAATCTCGCACGGTTACGCGGAGAGATCGCTCGACGCATTACACAAAGCGATCGGGAAGTGAAAGTGTTGAAGCGCAAAAAACTCGACACCACGGAACTTGCAAGTATTGTGCAACAAGCAAAAGCGAAATTCGGTGAACTTGACGCGTCCTTAAAGCAAAAACCGCTTGATGAAGATCTCACGCTCTCTATTCTTGAAGAACTCACCGAACTCGGCGAACAATTCACTGACACAAAAGATGAGCTACTCGGCACTTCATCGGCGTTGCCGACTATAAAGGGTGAGAAATTCTCCGCACCCAAATTCGACTTCGGCGCATTCGAACAATTCAAGCGCGCAGAAAAAACAGCAAAACCTGAAGAGGAAGAAGAAAGTGAAGAATAGTTAAAGAAAAAATTCTTCTCCGTAAAAAACAATGGGCACCTTTGCATGCAAAGGTGCCCATTGCTATACTAGCCGCACTATGGATAATAAAATCATAAAACTTTCTGTCGCGGGAATGACCTGTCATAGTTGCGAACTGACGATCGAACGCGCATGGCGAAAAATTGACGGCGTTTTGAAAGTTGATGTCAATGCAGAAAAGGGCGTTGCGCGCGTCGTGTGCGGCAACGCGGCGCCAAATCTCGAAACGCTCCAATCCACAATTGCTGATCATGGATATACGATTAAAGGCGTCATCAGCGCAAAAAAAGATTCAAGTTTCAAGTTTCAGGATTCAAGATTACGATGGTGGCAACTCATCGGGCTCTTCGCGCTCGTCATGGCGCTTGGCACGCTCTTTACAAAGATCGGTCTTCTCGCTCCGTCAATCGCGCTCGGCGCTACCACCAGTTTCGGTGCTGTTGTTCTTTTGGGGCTTGTCGCCGCAAGCTCTTCATGCATTGCAGTTTCCGGCGGACTGTTGCTCTCGTCTGCGGCAAAATTTAATAAACGATATACGCCCACAACATCGGGTGTTGACGAAAAAACATCCTGTGTTGGATTAATGCACATGCGCCCGGTCTTTCTTTTTGTTGGCGGACGCCTTCTCTCTTATACACTTTTGGGCGGACTCATTGGCGTGATCGGTAAAGCACTGTCCCCTTCGCCGTTTGCAACCGGCATCATCACGATCGTCGCTGCACTCTATATGCTCGCGATGGGATTGGATATGCTTCACCTTACACCGCAATGGCTTAAAAAAATAACCCCCCGTCTCCCGAAATCACTTGGACACCGCCTCCTCGCCGTTGAGGAAAAAGAACACGCGCTTACTCCCGCACTGCTCGGCGCGGCAACGTTCTTCCTTCCCTGTGGGTTCACACAAGCGCTCCAACTCTATGTATTGACGACTGGCAGTTTCACAACCGGCGCGCTCATCCTCTTTGCGTTTGCGCTTGGCACGGCTCCCGCGCTTCTCGCGCTTGGCTGGGTTTCGGGATCACTCAAAGGAAAAGTGGGGCGATTCTTTTTTCAATTCGCCGGCGCGCTTGTCGTCATGCTTGGGCTTTGGAATTTCCAAAATGCATTCACTATTGCCGGATACCCGCTCACTGTCCAGCGCCTCACGCATCTCTTCGCATCGAGAAGTGAAGCAAGTGCGCTCGATCCGAATGTTCACTTCGATGGCAGGGAACAAACCGTTACGATGGCGGTGGATTACACCGGATATGCGCCGAATCGCTTTACGATCCGACAGGGCGTTCCAACAAAATTGGTTATCAACGCAAAATCAAACAGCGGCTGTCTTTCCGTCATTCAAGCGCCAAAGCTCGGTATTCGCACACTCCTACAACCCGGAACAAACATCTTCGAATTCACCCCGCGCATCGCCGGTGTCATTCCATTCAGTTGTTCGATGGGAATGTTCTGGGGCGAGATAAATGTTATTCCCAATTCATAATTCTGATCGCTAAAACCACGAAATTTCGATGCCGCTTTTTTCCGAAAGAATGGCTCCACTCTTAATGTCCGTAATCTGAATTGTAATCAGCGCTTCGGCGCATTCTCCCGGAATGTTGTAACGCCACTCTACTGCGTCGCCAAAATCGTCACTCAACGTCCCTTTCTTATCCACGAATACAATATCTACCTTTTGCAATTTGCTATTCACGAAATACCCGCATGGCAGAACAAAACGCACGTTGACATCCGGATCATCAAAAACTGATTTAAATTCACCGTCACCGAAGACACGCAACCGATACCGATGCGGCGAATCTTCATAATTTTTATGAAGCTGTTCTGCACTTACCTTTTCTATTTTCCCTGGAAACAAAATTTTCTTTCCTGATCCATTCGTTGATCCTGTTGATCCGGGACCCGGCGATGGCGGGGGGGCTGGGGGTGGAGGAGGCAACTTTTTCAGGAGCGCCACAACAACTATTTTACAAAGTTCTTTTACTCCCTGTTCAGTGAGCTTTCCTTTTTTTACAAGATTCAATTTCTTCTTTGATCGTCGCGCATTTTCCTGTTTCTGCGTAATCTTACGCAATGCCGTACGGTATGCTGATTGAAACCCGCTTTTCACATTTTTGGGATCAATAACAAGTTTGTCGGGAATTTTTTTTGCTCCCCGCTGCGCTTCCTTCACAATTTTTTTACACGTATTCTCAAAACGTATTTCTTGCGTTGTTTTTTTTACCGCCTTCTTGGCTGTAGCTGCGAAAACTGGATGGGTAAAGAGCAGGGTAGTGATCACGAATAAAAGGAAATAGCGCATAGACAAAAATAAATAATAAGAAGTCTAAAGCTCCAGTATACCACAAAGGTTTTTCCGCCACCACACATACTAACTATTGACAATGTTCTTGTGTGTAGTATAATACCCCCTAGGGGTATCATAGATAATAGAAAGTGTAAAATGCAAAATGTAAAATTACATCAAAAGCCAAAGAGTATTCTGCATCGCATTAAAATTCTCGAAGGGCAGCTTCGCGGTATTCGGCGGATGCTTGAAGAGGATAAATACTGCGTGGACATTTTGACACAGTCGCTTGCGGTGCAAAAATCGCTCCGCTCGCTCGATACACTGCTTTTGAAAAATCATCTTGAAACATGTGTACTCTCGCGCATGAAAGGATCAGAAGGGAAAAAATACATTAACGAACTCGCTCGCCTCTATCAAGGCATGTCGCAATAACTTCTCGACTCCGCTCGAAGTGTATATTGTTCGAGCCCTGTCGAGAACTAAGCCATTATGCGTCCATCTCTCATAAAACCATTTTTGTTTGGTCTACTCGCGACATCAATGCTTCTCGGCATCTACTTTGGAATTGTAACGATCATCTCCGGATGGAAATTCACTCTGCAACAATTTGATCAGTACTGGTATTTTGTCGTGAGTCTCGCTCTTGGATTCGGGATTCAGATCGGGCTCTATACCTATCTCAAGAGACTCCAACGCGCTTCTCGTGGCGTCGTCGCGGTTTCGGGTACAACCACAACGGTCGCCATGCTCTCGTGCTGTTCACATTATGTCGCGAATCTCATTCCCATTCTCGGCATCGCCGGCGCGCTTACGATTATCGGTCAATATCAAATCGAATTTTTTTGGTTTGGTATCATTGCAAATCTTCTCGGTATTATCTATATGTTGGGAAAAATAAAAAAAGTAGGCGCAATCGCATTGCCAATTCTCTTTCTCCTCTTTTTTTTCGCTTCTCCGCTCCACGCCGCAGAAGAACTTGGCGAATTCCGTCGCGTAACACCCGACTATCCTCCGGATACATTCGCAAAAGCCGAAATTATCCGCATTCTTAATGACACCGATGCAGATTATCTCCCTGCAAGTTCGCTTGTTCAAGAAATACGCATACGCATATTAAATAGCGAAGAAAAAGGAAAAGAAGTGACAGCGCAAAACAGTATCCTCTCAAATACACCCGATGGTTTTAAACTAAAAGAAGGAGATCGTATCGTCGTTTTAAAAAATGTCGGACCGAATGGTGCGCGATATTATGCAACCGACCTCTATCGCATTCCGCCATTACTTATCATCCTCGCGCTCTTCATTGCGCTCGTAATCTATTTCGGACGCCTTAAAGGATTCATGTCGGTCGTCGGTCTTGCATTCAGTATTTTTGTCATTGCGAAATTCATCGTGCCAAACATCCTCGCAGGAAAGGATCCATTCATCATAAGTCTTACCGGAGCGCTACTCATTGTCACGGTCGCCATCTATCTTGCGCATGGTTTTACGAGACGCACCACCATCGCCTACGTAAGCACCCTTGTGACGCTCGGCATTGCGACGATCCTTTCCGCACTCTTCGTCTCTGTCGGAAAACTTCTTGGCACGGGAAGCGAAACCGCGCTTTATCTCCAGCTCGGCGCTGATGCAGTCAATCTGCGAGGCCTTCTTCTTGGTGGCATTATTATTGGAACGCTCGGCGTACTTGATGATATCACCACTGCGCAAAGCGCTGTCGTTGATGAGCTCAAAAAGGCAAATCCTGCTTTCGACTTAAAAGACCTCTACCATCGCGGACTTTCTGTTGGAAAAGAACACATCGCGGCGCTTGTGAATACATTAGCGCTTGCCTATGCGGGTGCGGCGCTTCCTCTTTTTCTTCTTTTTTCACTCAATACCACATTCCCATTATGGGTCACGATCAACGGACAAGATATCGCTGAAGAAGTGATCCGAACGCTCGTAGGTAGCATGGCGCTTATCCTCGCAGTACCGATTACCACGTTTTTTGCCGCGGTATATTTTTCACGAACGAAACGACGATCGTAAAAAACATCCCGCCGCAATGAAAGGTCGAGGGTGGGAAATAATTTATCAATCATACAATCAACGCATATGCGTTGTACAATAAAAAAATCAAATGGGATTGGAATGATTAAAATTTATGTTCAATTTTTTCAAGAAAAAATGTCCGATCTGCAACATGGAACTCGAGAAAGGGAAAACGTATCCCGAAAGTTCCGACAAAAAATTCTGTTCAGAAAACTGCAAAGAGGAATACCAGAAGAAGCTCGCCAAAGAACAGTCACGCCATACTCAAGGTGGTGGCGGTTGTTGTCATTAGAAAATTGAAAAATGAAAAATTTTTGATTCATGTTGTACGAACATTCGATATGGCGTAAACTAAAAGGAGTATGAACCTACTCAAGGTAAAAAATAAAATCAGTGACCTAAATCGGTTCCGCACAATTCTCGGAATTATTTTTGAAGCAGGCGGTGGGGCACTGATTAAAAAAATGAAGTTGAGCTATCTGACGCCATGGAAATGTCGAATCCATTGCTTCTTCAATCCTCCAAAAACCAAAAATTGCCTCATCCGGATGCAAGGAGAAACTGAAGCGCTTTCTCCCGATGTTTTAAGGCTTGTATTAGAAAAGTTAGGCCCTACGTTCATAAAACTTGGCCAAGTATTGAGCGTACGCGCCGATGTGGTAGGCGAAGAAATTTCTACAGAGCTATCCAAACTCCAAAGCGATGCGCCACCGTTTTCTTATGAAAAAGCAAGGCAAATAATCATTGAAGAACTCGGAACGGCGCCGGAAAAACTTTTTAAATCTTTTGAAAAGAAACCGATTGCCGCCGCGTCGTTGGCGCAGGTGCATCGCGCAATACTCAAAGACGGAGCCGTAGTCGCTGTAAAAGTGCAACGCCCACACATCCAAGAAATTATCGAGCGTGATATCCATATTCTCTTTGCGCTTGCGCACGCGATTGATCGTTTCATCCCCGAATCGCGACCATATCAACCGGTACGCGTCATCAAAGAATTCGCTGATTGGACAATGCGTGAACTTGATTTCACAACCGAAGGACACAACGCTGACCGATTCCGTTCCGCGTTCAAAGACAATGCACACATTCATATCCCCGCTATCGTGTGGCAACACACTACGGCCCGCGTCCTTACCATGGAGTTCGTGCATGGGGTGAAAGCGGACGATCTTGCAGGCATGCGACGCATGCGCACCGATCCAAAAGAGCTCGCAAAGTTTGGCGTCGAAGCGCTCCTCCAACAGTTCTTTATCGACGGATTTTTTCACGCGGACCCACACCCAGGAAATTTCTTTGCCCTTCCCCAAAACGTCCTTTGCTTCCATGACTTTGGCATGGTGGGATATTTGCAGGAATCACAGCGACGAGAACTGGTAAGCTGCTTCATCGCATTTACCAATAAAGATATAGAGCGATATATTAAGCACCTCCTCCATCTCGCAACGACCGACGCGAAGAGTGATACTGTTGGATTTGAAAAGGATGTTGCGACTATCATGAACGAACTACTCTTTTCCCCCACACGCACGAGCATCGCATGGGTCTTTTTCCGCGCGATCAACGCAGGCGCCCGCCGCGGCATACGTTTTCCAGCGGACTTAGCGCTCTTTGGAAAAGCAATCATTACCACAGAAGCAATGGGCTTAAAACTCCGTCCGGATTTCGACTTCAATAAAGAGCTTACTCCGTTTGTCCGTAGGATATGGAAAGAATATTTCAGTCCGGAAAAAAATCTCAAGGCGCTCGAATCTGATTTCTTCGACTACCTCGCCTTATTAAAAAATTTTCCTGAACGGACGCAGCGCATGCTTACAAAAATAGAAAGCGGAGAAATCGGCATAAAATTAGACGCGACTGACCTCCTTGGTATTAAAACTGAATTTGACCGCCAAAATGATTTGCGTATTCTTGGCACCGCGACGATTTCGCTATTTATCATCTCGAATATTTTTTCTTATCTTGAAGGAGTAAAAAGTATAAACGGAATCAAATTTAGCAGTATTAGTTTTATTATTTTAGCTTTTTTACTTTTCTGGCTTGTGGCGCGAGTTGTTAAAAAACCAAAATAATAAATTTAAAATTTATGGAATTCGATTACACGACAACTACAACGAAAAATTTTGACGTGGCGGTTCAATGTGTACAAGACGAAATTATCAAAGCTGGCATGCGGGTTTTATATGTTCATGATGTGCAGAAAACCTTGGGCGAGAAGGGTTTTACCAGAGAACCGCTTAAAATCATTGAGTTTTGTAGCGCGAAATTTGCCAATGAATTTTTGAATAAGGACATTAAAATCGGACTCTGCATACCATGTAAAATCAATGTATACGTACAGAATGTACCCGCCTCCGCTAAAGCTTCAACGGGCAAACAAACGTTTATCTCCGGCATGCGGCCGATTGTTCTGTCACAATTCTTTCCGCACGTAGATTTAGGCGAAAGGCCAAAAGAAATTGATCAGATTATTCAAAACATTATCAATAATGCAAAATAGCTCATGAAAAAAATATATAGTATTTCTGGAATGCATTGCGCTTCGTGTGTATTGAAAACTGAAAAGGCGATTAAAAAAATTCCGGGTGTGACGAATGTTGTTGTAAATCTCGCCACGAATCGCGCAACGGTAGAAGGAGACGTAAGTGATGATGCGGTGAAAAAAGCCGTCGAAAGTCTTGGCTACGCCGCAGAACCAATTGGCGAGTCCAAAGTCGAAAGTCATCCGCCAGCTGGCGGATTGAAAGTCATATTGAAAGCGATTGGGATGAATAATCCACACTGCGCGATGATTGTTGAAAAAGTTGTGAAAGATATTAAGGGTGTAGAAAAAATTAAAGTAGAATTTGCGACGGAAAAGGTAGAAGTGAATTTTGAGGCGCCAGCGACAGTCGAGGCGATTAAGAAAGCAATTAAAGAGGCGGGATATGAACCAATCGAAATGCAGAATGCAGAATTACGAATGCAGAATGGTACAGAAGATCGAGAGAAAATTGCGCGGGAGAAGGAAATAAAAATATTACGAAGAAAATTCTGGATTGGTACAGTCCTTTCAATCATCGTCTTTCTCGGTAGCTTTCCCGAATGGTTCCCGTTTATGCCCGAACCGCTTCGATGGTGGTGGACACTTTTTGTGCTCGCGACACCCGTCCAGTTCTGGGTCGGCGCGCAGTTTTATAAAGGCTTCTGGGTGGCAACGAAACACAAGACAACAAACATGGATACGCTTATCGCTATTGGCACGACTGCCGCGTATGCATACAGTTTTGTCGCCACATTTTTCTCGCGCATCTTTGCCTCAGCAAACGTGGAGCCAATGGTTTACTACGACACTGCGGCGATTATTATTACACTCATACTCCTTGGACGATATTTAGAAGCAATCGCTAAAGGACATACAAGTGAGGCGATAAAAAAACTCATGGGACTTCGCGCAAAGACTGCTCGTGTCCTCCGTCAAAATTACAGAGACCCGTTCTCTGTAATTACAGAGAACGGGTCTCCGAAGTTACAAGAAATAGATATTCCGATCGAAGAGGTTATCGTCGGCGATATCGTCGTCGTTCGCCCGGGAGAAAAAATTCCTGTGGACGGCGTCATCACCGACGGCGCAAGCGCGATTGATGAGTCTATGGTGACGGGAGAAAGTATTCCATCGGACAAAAAAGAAGGAGACATCGTCATTGGCGCAACGATCAACAAAACGGGCGCGTTCAAATTCAAAGCGACAAAAGTCGGTGCGGAAACATTACTCGCGCAAATTATTAAGCTCGTGGAAGAAGCACAAGGTTCCAAAGCGCCAATTCAGCGACTTGCCGATACGATTACGAGTTATTTTGTTCCCGCCGTTCTTGTGATTGCAGTCGTGACGTTTGGAGCGTGGTGGTTCTGGAGCGCTTCGTTCACGCTCGCCCTCTTTAACGCGATTGCGGTGCTCATCATCGCCTGCCCGTGCGCATTGGGGCTCGCAACACCAACGGCAATTATGGTCGGCACCGGCAAAGGCGCAGAACATGGCATCCTCATTCGTGATGCCGAAGCGCTCGAAACCGCACACAAACTCACCACGGTTATCCTCGACAAAACTGGTACGCTCACGAAAGGAACTCCCGCGCTCACGAATATAATCCCTCTCTTCACAGGAGAGGGTGAGGTGCTACAACTCGCCGCATCACTCGGAAATCAATCCACGCACCCCCTGAACATCCCGATGGTTGAAGAAGCAAAAAAGAAAGGACTCGCGCTTTTCGACGTAAAAAATTTCAACGCAATCCCGGGCATGGGCATTGAGGGAGTGATCAATGGTAAAAAAATACAACTTGGCAATGCAAAACTTTTCGTCCAAGATTCCAGAGACCCGTTCTCTGTAATTACAGAGAACGGGTCTCCGAAAGTTAAAGAATCGATCGAGCGTTTACAAAGTGAAGGGAAAACCGCGATGCTCCTCGCGCAAGATAAGACAATCCTCGGCATACTCGCTGTCGCTGACACAATCAAAGAAACATCAAAAGAAGCGATCGCGCAACTCCATACAATGAAGCTCGAGGTCGCGATGATTACCGGCGACAATCAAAAAACCGCCGATGCGATCGCGAAACAGCTCGGCATTGATCGTGTACTCGCAGACGTGCTCCCACAAGACAAAGAAAAAGAAGTGAAAAAACTCCAGTCTGAGGGCAAAAAAGTTGCAATGGTAGGCGATGGGATCAACGACGCACCGGCGCTTGCGCAAGCAAACATCGGCATTGCAATGGGGACAGGAACCGACATCGCTATGGAGTCCGCAGATATCACACTTATGCGCGGCGACGTACGCGGGGTGGCACAAGCAATCATGCTTTCGCGTCGCACCATGCGCAACATCAAACAAAACCTCTTCTGGGCGTATGCCTATAACACGGCGTTAATCCCCCTCGCCGCGTTTGGCATCTTAAACCCCATCATCGCCGCGTTTGCAATGGCGATGAGTTCTGTTTCAGTCGTCAGCAACGCCCTTCGCCTCAAACACGTACGATTCTAAAAATTATCTCAAAATACGCGATCGCGTAGTTTGAGATAATTGAAAATTTTTTTAAAAAACACATGCGCCCCATTAAAAAACTATTCACCATTTTCGTCATCGCGTTTATCCTCAATCTCATCTGGGAAAATGCACAGGCGCCGCTCTATCAAGGATATATCTCCTTCGCGCAACACTTCTGGATCTGTCTTCCGGCGTCGATCTGGGATGCCAGCTATATCACAACCGTCTACCTCGCAATGAGATTCGTGGATCGTACTGTACGCTTGATACAAAAAACTCCTGATCAGGAAAAAAGTGTTTCACCTGTTCTCATGACTATCGCAGTCATTGCACTCGGACTTATGACCGCCGGATATATCGAGCTTCGTGCGCTTGCACAGGACCACTGGGCATACAGCGCCGCAATGCCGCTCGTACCAGTGATCCACGTGGGGCTCACCCCATTCCTCCAACTCGCCATTCTCTCGCTCGTGACGTATACTTTGATTAGCGCATCTTCAACAAAAAAATAACCCCTCCTCGCCTCCCCTTATGTTAAGGGGAGGAATATCGCAATGCAAAGTATGCAAGAAAAAAAATCCCTCATCCTTCTCATCTGTGACGGTTTAGGACTCCCACCAAAGAACGATACGAACAAAATCGTTTCCGCAAAAACGATGCCATTTTTGTTTGGCACGCTCTGGAACCGCTATCCACACACCGCGCTTACTGCACATGGCGAGGATGTCGGGCTCCTCAAAAACCAAGAGGGAAATTCCGAAGCAGGGCATTTAAACATCGGCGCCGGGCGCATCGTCAAACAAGACATCCGCTACGTCCACGATGCCATTACCGACGGCACGTTCTTCAAAAACACCGCCATCCTCGAAGCGCTCCGTCACGCGAAAAAATATAAATCAAAAGTGCATGTCATGGGCTTGCTCTCGAACGGCAACAGCGCACACGCATCACCGCTCCACCTCAAATCGCTTCTAAAAATCCTCCACAATGAGGACATGAAAAAAGTATTCCTGCATCTCTTCACGGACGGGCGCGATTCCCGACCGCATGAAGCGTTAACGCTTCTCAAAAAATGCGAAGAAAATTTTCACGGCACGGAAAAAGTCGCAACCATCATCGGCCGCTTTTACGCAATGGATCGCAACAAGCGTTGGGAGCGCACCCAAAAAGCATACGAAGCAATGACGCAAGGAAAAGGATGTGCAGCGCCCTCTGCTTATGAAGCGGTAAGTCAAGCATATAATCGGGGTGAAACGGATGAATTCATTTGTCCCTGTGTCATCATTGAAAAGAAAAAACCGATCGCGACGATTGATGACAACGACGTCGTGCTTTTCTTCAATCTCCGATCCGACCGCGCTCGGCAGATGACGAAACCGTTTGTGCAAGGACTGTTCGAAGCGGCAAACCCCGGCGCATTCCGGCGAAAAAAACGCCCGAACAACATTCGCTTTGTTGTCATGACGGATTTCGGCCCCGACCTTCCCGGCATTTTTACCGCGTTCCCCAGCCACGACGTCCACGGATCGTTGACACAAATGCTCTGCCACCATGGGCTTACGCAAAGCTACATCGCAGAATCAGAAAAATACGCGCACATCACCTATTTTTTTAACGGCGGCTATGGACACAAACTCTACGATGAAGAGTGGGTTCGTATCCCATCGCCGAATGTCACACACTATGAAAAGGTGCCAGCAATGAGCACCATTGCAATACGCAATACCATCATCGCGCGCATTAAAAAAGGACGCCAAATTATTATAGCAAATTTTTCAAGCGCTGATATGATCGGCCACACCGGAAATGAAGTTGCCGCGCGCAAAGCGCTTGCGATCCTCGATGAGTCTATCAAAACCATTGTTCAAAAAACAAAAAAATACGCGACGATCATCGTAACTGCTGATCACGGCAACGTGGAATGGATGCGCGACGCGACGACAAAGGAAGTCATTACCGAGCATACGAAAAATCCCGTGCCGTTCGTTCTTGTGTCCGAGCAGTATCGCGGAAAACGCCTACGTACTCATGGCCGCCTTGCGGATATCGCGCCGACCATTTTACAGCTTCTCAATATCGCAAAACAAAAAGAGATGACCGGGAAATCGCTTCTCTCATAACCCGCTTCATGATATAATAACGACGTGATATTCCTTGACCTTTTCGCCATAGTCTACCTTATACTTTTGGCACCGATCCCGCTCTTCTTCGGGCTTTTTCAATTTCGTCCCGATTTTTTTAAACGGTTCGGGTATTGGAATTACGCGGTGGTACTCAATATCTACATGTTAACGACTATCATCGTTCTCACATTTCTCCCCCTTCTCACGATTCTCCGTTATCCACTCCCACCTGCCGCAAAAATGATTGGCGCCATTCTTATTCTTGGAGGATTGATCGTGAGCACAATCGCCGGACGACATCTTTCTCTTGCCACGCTCATCGCCCTTCCACAAATTCATCCTACTCGATTTGCATCAAAACTTGTCACAACCGGCATCTACGGTTTTGTGCGCCACCCACGCTATGGAGGATACTGGCTCATCGCGCTTGGCCTTGCGCTCACAACGGGGTTTCTCGTCATGTGGGAATTATTTTTCTGGGCAATCATCGGCTTCTCCATCATGGCGTATCTTGAAGAAAAAGAATTGCAAAAACGGTTCGGCAATGCGTACAAAGACTACATGACCCGCGTCCCCGCCTTCCTCTCCAAATTATCTGTTTTAAAGTAAACGAGGTGTGATCCATTGCGGGGACCCCGCTCGAGTGCCAGCAGCCGCCACGGCGATGCCATCGGAGCGGGGAGCAATGGGGCAGGACCCCGACAATCATCCCAATGTACCTAGAAAGACTCGACATTCACGGGTTTAAGTCATTCGCCAATAAGACAACCCTCCTCTTTGAAGCCCGGTCGCACTCACGGCCGGGTATTACTGCGATTGTCGGGCCGAATGGTTCAGGAAAATCAAACGCGAGCGATGCAATCCGTTGGGTCTTAGGCGAACAGAGCGTGAAGGCGGTTCGTGGAAAAAAAATGGAAGATGTTATTTTCTCCGGCTCGGAGCGAAAAGCCCGACTCGGTATGGCGGAAGTAACGATGACATTAAATAACGAAGATCGTAAAGCGCCGATTGATGCAAACCAAATTTCCATCACCCGCCGCGTGTTCCGCGATGGCAACTCCGAATACCTCATTAACAATGCACCCTCGCGCCTCCAGGACATCCAGCTCCTGCTTGCCAAGGCACATTTCGGACAGCGTACCTACAGTGTTATCAGTCAGGGAATGGTGGATGACATTATTCTCATCTCACCCAAAGAACGCAAAGAATATTTCGACGAAGCCGCTGGAGTTAAACAATATCAATTAAAACGCGATGAGGCGGTACGCAAGCTCACCGCAACGCGCGAGAACCTCCACGAGGCAGAACTTCTCATCCAAGAAATCGAACCGCGCGTACGATCGCTCACTCGCCAAGTGAAGCGGCTCGAACGACGAGAAGAAGTAGAAAAAGAATTGCGCGCGATGCAACAGCAGTATTACGGCGCACTCTGGCACGATCTTGCGAGTCAACACAAAACACAGGCAGCACATCTGCATCACGCAAGTGCAAGCCGTATAAAGAAAGAAGAAGATGTACACACAATCCAAGGTCAACTCCAGAAACTTGAAAAAGAAGAAACGCAATCCGAGGCATTTCTTTCTCTCCAAAAACAATACGAAGCGCTTATTGCAAAACGCAATACGCTTCGCGATGAAGAATTTGCATTAAAAAACGCTCTTATTAAACTCGACGCGCCAACAAAAAACGCCGGGGCAATGTCGCTTGTTGAGATTACGCGAATCATAGAGGAGCTCCTTATCGAACAACACCGCGCAATCGAACAACTCATCGCCGCGACAACATTCGATGATGTTGAAAAAATAAAACCGCTGTTTCGGGATCTCAATAAATCTTTTTCTGCATTTGCAGAAAAAATCACTGCGAAAACGCCGGACAATGCGCAGAAGAAAAATGAATTTCAAGAAAAAATAAACACCATTGCAAAAACGCTCGTCACCCTTACTGATGATCTTGCGAATATCCAAAAGCAACTCCAGAAACTTTCCGAAGAAGAGAAGCTAAAAAAGAGCGCGTTCTTTGCGCTCCAGCGACAATTTCAGGAACGCCAAAACGAATTACATACACTCGTACAAAAAGAAAATGACATCCGTATTGCGTCAGCGCGCCTTGACCAAAAAAAAGAAGATCTTGAACGGGAATTGCAGAATGAAGGCGTTGCAATCACAGAGGTCGGACCTCTGTTGTCGGGAGGTCCGACCTCAACGCATGAAGATATTTCTACCCTGCTCCCCGAAATCCAAAAACTGAAACACCAGCTCGAACTCATCGGCGGAACGGATCCCGAGGCAGTCGCCGAATACCACAAGACAAAAGAACGGTACAATTTTTTGACAACACAATCAACAGACTTAACGACCGCGATGCAATCGCTCGAAGGCGCCATTCAGGAACTCGACGATACGATCAAAGTGCAATTCGACACCGCGTTCAAAACGATCAACGACGAATTTCAAAAATATTTCCGTATTTTATTCGCTGGTGGTAATGCGAAACTCGCGCTCATTAAAGACGTGCCACCAGAGTCACTACCAGCACAAACGGATAGTCAAGATGGAGAGACTAAGTCTCCTAATGGAGACTTAGTCTCGGAAGATAAAGAAGTGCCACAAAAAAAACACAAAATGCTCAAGCCCGTCATCGTCGGCATTGATATTCAAGCAACGCCACCTGGCAAACGCCTGCAATCTATCGGCATGCTTTCCGGCGGCGAACGCGCGCTCACGTCCATCGCGCTCATTTGCGCATTTATCTCAAACAACCCATCACCATTTGTCGTCTTGGATGAAGTAGATGCCGCGCTTGATGAAGCAAACTCCGAACGGTTCTCGCGCATCTTGGACGATCTCTCCCATAAAACGCAATTCATCGCCATCACCCACAACCGCGCCACCATGCATCGAGCATCCATGCTCTACGGCGTTACCATGGGCGACGACGGCATCTCGAAAGTTTTATCGGTAAAATTAGAGGAAGCGGCAAAGCCCTCTTGACCATTTTCCCGATATCCCGTATTGTAAGAAAAGAAAGCTCAACAGGCTTTTTTTATATCTTATGTTAACTATTCGACTTTCACGCACAGGCAAAACAAAACAAGCGTCCTATCGTTTTGTTATTTCAGAAAAAACAAAGGATCCATGGGGTGACTCCCTTGAAATCTTAGGAAATTACAACCCGCGAACGAATCCTGCGACCGTCAACTTAAAGAAAGAACGTATTGCGTATTGGCTCTCAAAAGGCGCACAGACGTCAGACACGGTGCACAACATTCTCGTTGACCATGGCGTCATCAAAGGCGAAAAAATAAAAACCGTCCGCAGAAAGAAAGTAGTGGCGGAGGAGAAAAAGCCAGAAGCGCCTAAGACAGAGGTACCAAAAGCGAACTAAGAGGCATATTCTCATTAGATGAAAAGACCGCCGAAAGGCGGTTTTTTTATTGTTCGAGCTTGTCGAGAACTTCTCGACTCTCCGCCAGCTGGCGGATCGCTCGAAGAATAACAAATTACGCACTACTCATTACACGCACGAAATACCGCTTGCCTTTCTGAATCAACACGCCTTTTTTTGAAAGCTGAATCATCGCCTGCGCATCATCAACCACCTTCCCATCCACCTTCACACCCTTTTGCTCAATCACGCGCCGCGCCTCGCTCTTGCTTACTGTTAATTTCGTCTGTAGCAATAAATCGATAATTCCTAATTCTGCATTCTGCATTCTGCATTCTCGAATATCTTCCGGCATTTCCTTCCTTTGAAACGTCTGCGCAAACGCAGCTTCCGCTTTCTTCGCCGCTGCAGCCCCATGATAGAGCGTCACAATCTCCCACGCCAACCGCATCTTCACATCACGCGGATTCACTTCCTCACGTCGCAACTGTTGCGCGATGGCATGCACTTCCTCCATTGGCACGTCCGTACACAATTCAAACCCGCCCACGATCATTCCATCTCCCCACGCCATTACTTTGCCGTACATATCTTCGGCAGTATCCTCAAGTGTAATCATATTCCCCTCGGTCTTTCCCATTTTCTTTCCTGTCGGATCAACCAATAGTTTCATCGTAATTACATCCTGCTCCGGTTGCTCATAGCGCCGCTGTATACGCCGCCCCATGAGCATATTGAATTTTTGATCATTGCCGCCGATTTCGACATCCGCTTTGATCGCCACTGAATCATACCCTTGCAATAATGGATACAGAATCTCCAACACCGAAATATCATCATCGCTCTTCAACCGCTTTTGAAAATCATCGCGTTCCAGCACACGTTGAATCGTTACAAACGATGTAAGTTCGGTAAGAAGTGCAGCACCCCCTTTCATAAACCACTCATTATTGTATCGCACTTCAATTTTTTTGACATCAAGAATTTTCCCGATTTGCGCGAAATACGATGCAAAATTCGCGCGCACGTCTTTTTCGGAAAGCCGTTTCCGCGTTACACTCTTTCCTGACGGATCACCAATCTGCGCGGTGAAGTCGCCAATAATCAAAACAATCATATGCCCCAGTTCCTGAAACTGTTTCAATTTACGCAAAAGAACCGCATGCCCAATGTGCAAATGCGGCCCTGTCGGATCAATGCCAAGTTTCACGCGTAATTTATCGCCAGCGCGAATACGCTTTTCCAGATGCTCGCGCACAATGACCTCTTCAACTCCGCGCGTCAGTAATTCATCAATTGCCGTATCGTTTTTTTTCATATAATTTCACTCTTTCCTAGACTAAGTCTGGGATAAAACAGACTTAGTCTAGGACAAAAAATCGCGTAAGCGTTCGAGTTCCTCCCGCGCCGCCTCCCACTTTGCTCGTTCCTGTTCCACAATTTCCCCTGGCGCTTTCGCAGTAAACTCTTCGTTTGAAAGTTTTTTCTCAAGACTCGAGACGTACGCCATCTGTTTTTCAATTTCTCCTTTAATGCGCTCCTGTTCCTTCGCTACATCGACTATACCACCCACGAGCAAATAAATCACGGACTTGCCGACAGAAATCGGAATCGCGTCAACCGGCCTCTCTGTTTCTTTTGTCACCGTGCATAATGCAAGATTCGCGCATCGTGTAATGATGCTTTGATTTTCTGCGAAAAGACTAAACTGCGAACGCGCGGCAATCATGATATTCAGTTTCGTTGGCGCAGGAATACGATACGTCGCGCGCGCATTACGAATGAGCATCACGCTTTTTTGTATCAATGCAAATGCATTCTCCGCCGCAATATCGTTATATTTTTTCTCACTCTTCGGCCACTCTGAAACGATAAGCAAAGATCGCTTCTCGACTCCGCTATGCTTCGCTCGAAGAGTATCTTTTTGTTTTTCATGAAGGTGCTTCCACAGCACTTCCGTCACATACGGCGTAAACGGATGCCACAGCTTTAGCAGTAAGTTGTAAGTTGTAAGCAATAAGTTATGGGGGTCGCCTTCCACCTTTTTGATCTCCAGATACCAATCCGCAAAATCTCCCCAAGTAAATTCGCGCAATGTTTCTCCTGCTTGCGAAAAACGGAAGTGCTCGAAATCGTCCGTAACACTCGCAATGACTTTGTGTAAACGCGACAAAATCCACCGATCGGCAAGGGTCAGACTTCGGAGATACGATCTCTGTAAATTTACAGAGAACGGGTCTCTGGAATTATTCTGTGCTAACACGAACCGTCCAATATTCCAAAGTTTGTTCACAAAATTTCGAAAGCCAGCAATCTTCTCGTCGTACAACCGCACATCGTTTCCCGGCGTGCCACCAATAATGAGCGACAGGCGCACCGCATCTGCTCCATATTTTGCAATGACCTCCAACGGATCAATACCGTTCCCAAGCGACTTTGACATTTTTCTTCCCTGCTTGTCGCGCACGAGTCCGTGCAGATACACCGTCTTAAACGGAACATCATCTAATGCATACGTCGTCATCATAATCATACGCGCCACCCAAAAGAAAAGAATGTCATAGCCAGTCTCCATCACGCTCGTCGGATGAAACATTTCTAAATCATCAACGACTTTTGACTTTCCATTGGGCCACCCCAACGTCGAGAACGTCCATAGTCCCGATGAAAACCATGTGTCGAGCGTGTCGGGATCTTGCTCCCATCCCTTCCCTTTTGGTGGCTCAACGCCAACATAGATATCTTCTTCAACTTTTGACTTTTGACTTTTTCCGCCTGAGGCGGATCCGCCTTTGGCGGAGACTTTTGACTTTTTTTGATACCACACCGGAATCCGATGCCCAAACCAAATCTGGCGCGAGATGCACCAGTCATGCAAATTTTCCATCCACTGAAAATATGTTTTATTGAAACGATCGGGGACAATCGTGATTTTTTTCTTCCGTACTACATCGATCGCACGTTCTTTTAAACTACGGAGATCCGTCCTCCGTACCACAGAGGTCAGACCTCTGTGTTTTATTTTTTTATCCACGGCGATAAACCATTGCTTGGAGACAAGCGGCTGGATTGGCGTGTCGCAACGATAACACACCGAGAGGTTATGGACATAGTTTTCATCAATACGCTCGACAAGTCCTTTTGCCGTAAGTCGTCGCACCACTTCCGAGCGTGCTTCAAGAGCCGGCGTTCCTGCCATATCTCCCGCAGCGTCCGTTAGCTTTCCATCAAGCCCGATAATCTGATGCACGGCAAACCCATACTTCTGCGCAAGCAAAAAATCTTCAAAACTATGCGCCGGCGTTATGGTCATTGCTCCTGTTCCCAATGCCGGATCAGCGACCGCATCGGCAACCACTTTCGCGCGCACCTTTCCGTCGATCCATTCAACATCAAATTCTTTACCAATAAATTTTTTGTAACGCGCATCATCCGGGTGCACTACAATCACTTTATCCAAAAACTTCGTTTCTGGTCGCGCGGTGCCGATCACTACCGGACCATATTTGAGATAATAAAACTTCGAGTGCTCCTCTCGATAATTCACTTCGTCATCGGCGAGTGTTGATGAACACCGCGTGCACCAATTTACGATCCGATCGCCACGGTAAATAAGTCCGTCCTCATACATGCGCACGAACATTGTTTGCACCGCGTGTGAAAGACCCTCATCAAGCGTATACCGCTCACGAGACCAGTCACATGACGCACCCATTTTCTTCACCTGCGTCCGAATGATATTTTTTGACTGCACAACAAACGCATCAACGCGTTTCAAAAATTCCTCACGCCCGAGGTCATGGCGCGTCTTTTTTTCTTCTTTCCAGATTTTTTTCTCAACAACGTTCTGCGTCGCAATGGATGCATGATCTAGCCCAGGCACCCACAGCGCCCGCTTCCCGCGCATCCGCTCAAATCGAATCATCAAATCCTCAAGCGCAAGCATCATTGCATGCCCAAGGTGTAATTGTCCTGTGGCATTCGGAGGTGGCATGGCGATCGTAAAGGGTTCGCCCTGTTTTCCTGGCGCAAAAAAACCAGATGCTTCCCATTGCTGGTACATCGGATCCTCGTATTGCTTTGCTTCGTAGGCCTTCGGGAGTTGTTCCTCGCTCATATGTAGAACACTGTAGGCGCTTTCGTGATGGTGGATGATTCTTCATATACTAACAGAAAAATCAAAAAGTGCAAATCGTATAACATCATTTTGACCCTGATATTAGCCAAAAAGTACCACTACCTGCCAATGGCTCTTGACAGTATTTGTCCATATGCTATACTGCCGGGTTATCGTAAAAGTATGCGATAACATCTTTGATAAACAATACGTTCTCTGGAGAGAGCCCGAAGTATCCGGGTCATGATACTGCTGCGAGGCCATGCTCTCGCGCGCATTTTTGTAACCCATGCTGCAAAACAAAACAGCTCTCTCCACAAAAAGAGAGCTGTTTTGGTACAGAAATACGGAGTTGAGAAAAGGTTCCCATGCTCCTTTAGCCTCTAGGACCTCCGCACTCGCGCGTACGTTCAATCGGGCCTCGGCTCGAGAAAACGTGCTAACGAGCGCACTCGACAAGACTCCGCCGCGAGTCACGTCGAGACTCTCACCTCCGGATTCCTGCACCTAAATACTAATCAAAAAAACATATGATTGCAACATCACTCATTCTCACCGTTGCGCTCTTCTGGAGCCTCACAGGTTCTGGAAGCACAGCGTAAAACGAGACCGTATAAAACTGCAAGCTGTCGCTTGCGTTTCGGTCGGGCAAAGCCCGCTCCGCAAACGCAGCGACCCTGCGGGCTCGGGCTTCCTTCCGCTCCGCGCTCACCGTAGTTTTACTACGCCTCGCGCGGATGCTCAGTCCAGCCCTTCGCATCTTGCAGTTTTCTACTAAGTCTCACCGTAACCTCTTACATAATAAGAGGGCTACGGGCGAGGTGGTCCGATCGCGATCGGACCGTCTCACCCGTGGCAAGGATGGCACAAAATTTTAACCCCTCAAGGAGGAGGCAACATGCCCACCATTCGCGGCACCCACTTCCCCGTCGGGACGTATTACGGGGACCCGTCCGAGGGGATTCCGCCTCATCGGCCGCAGTCGGCGCATCCCGCGCCCGTCAAGCGGAGCGAGTCCGCAAGGCTCGTCCCCGACCGAAAGCCGAAGTGCTCCTCTCCTCGCCTCAACAAGGTGAAGAAGGAACAGAGGCTCGCGCGACGGGTTGTCCTGGTGGTCGTCGATCCGACCCCCAACAACAAGCCGGGCCTCGAAGAGCGCCAGCGCTTTTTGAAGCGCCTCGGCGTCGCGTAATTTTCGTCAACCACGGGGGAGGAGCGTTTCTCTCCCCTATTTCCCTGCGCTGGATCGTAAAGATCAAACGCAAAGAAATAGCGTACCTTGAATCTTTTCTACCAAAAACTGATTTATTACACGGTCTGTCCTAGACTAAGTCTGCAAACGGTCCAGACTTAGTCTAGGACA
>CAYHPG010000002.1:0-29077 GCA_964358625.1 uncultured Gammaproteobacteria bacterium | reverse complement strand
AGGAGACGCGGCACGAAGCGCGACGTGGGGAAGGGACGCCGGGAGCCATTATCCGGTTGGGAAATGAGCAGCTCCTTCACATCTACCCCAATCTTTTTTGCATATTCCGGATCAAGCGCGTGTTCCGCGTCAACAAATGCCGCGATACCTCCGGTTTTTTGCACTTCGGCAATCACGTGCTGCGCAATTGTTGTTTTGCCGCTGGCTTCCGGGCCGTAAATTTCAATAACACGCCCGCGTGGAAACCCGCCAACCCCAAGCGCCAAGTCAAGCGACAAGCAACCCGTAGGAACGGCATCCACCACCATGCGCTTTGCATCACCTAATTTCATGATGGATGTTTCACCGAACCGATCACGAATCTGCCCGATGGCTTCTTGCGCTGCTTTAAGTTTTGCATTGAGTACGGGCATAAATATATTATTTTAATGAAATACCGTTTGCATTACGAATAACATTACGCGTCACGGTAGTTTCTTTTCCATGGCGCCGTGATGCCCGCACATAAATCGTATTCACTCCAACATGCATAGGAACAAGTACAGAAAAATTACCTTCTTCATTATTCACTGCAACGTCATTCACCGTGAGCGCCGCCTTTGGATCAACATTCCCTATAACACGAACTTCCGATGCGTTTGTTATAAGCTCATCCTCTGGACTCACAATGGAAAGCGCAGGAGGACGGATGAACTGTAAAAGCTCTCCTCCCATGTACACGCCAAGCATAAGGACAAGCAAACCAGCAAGGAAGCTGCGCACACGAAACGGAGTGATAAAGACACGAACAGGCTTTGCTTTTTTTAATTCTTTCTTCGTTCCACGTGTCGCCCGAACAAGTGTATACTCATCAACAAATGCGCGAAGAAGTGGCGCCACCGAGAGTCCAAGAAATGCGCCATACACACGCACAAAACTTTTTCCGTATACAAATCCTGGCAGTTCACTATATCGCCCTTCCTCAAGTGCCGCAAGATAGTGGCGTGGGATATTCGTTCGCTTTGCTGCGGCGCCCAAACTCATGCCTGCCTCCTCGCGACGACGACGAAAGATAGCGCCAAATGCGTCTTTCGGACCAATCGTTTTTTTACGAAAATCTACCATTATGAAAAAATGAAAACACAAAAACGATCGTTCTTGTGTTTTTTATTTTTGTATTTCATTTCTCTTCCCCTTCTTCTTCTACAGATCCATCCTCTTCGACATCATCTATTTCTTCTGTCTCCTCGTCTTCTGCGCCCTTTGCACCCTCTTCATTTTCTTCGTCCACCTCATCTTCTTCAATTTCCCCGGCGGAGTCAGGCTCCGTGAGACTATCCACATCGTCTATTGTATCACTTCCTCCCTCGCGAAACAATATTTCCCGCGGTTTTGCCCCTTCGCCCGGACCGATAAACCCTTCTTCTTCCAATAAATCAAGGAGTCGAGCAGCCCGCGCATACCCCACTTTCAATCGGCGCTGTAATAACGACGCCGACGCTTTCCCCGCTTGCAGAATAACCTCTTTCGCTTGTGGGAGAAGCGCATCGCTTTCATCGTCACCAAAAGATTCCCCTATCGGAGCGGCATCGTGACGCGGCTTTTCAACAACATTCGGATTATACTCCGCGGCTCCATGCGCCCCACAGAAAGCAACGATCCGTTGAATCTCTCGTTCACCAAGGAATCCTCCTTGCAACCGTTTTGGTTTTGAAAGTTCTGGAGAAATGAAAAGGAGATCGCCGCGCCCAAGAAGTTTTTCCGCTCCGCCGGTATCAAGAATCGTGCGCGAATCCATTTGCGAGGCAACCGCGAATGCAATACGCGATGTGATATTCGCTTTAATGAGGCCCGTCAACACATCAACCGATGGGCGCTGTGTTGCAACAATCAAATGAATGCCCACCGCACGCGCCATTTGCGCCAATCGAATGATGGACCCTTCCACTTCCGATGCCGCCGCCACCATGAGATCAGCAAGCTCATCAATAATCACTACAATATAGGGAATGCGACTCTCTGCATTGTCACGATTGTATGATGCGATGTCGCGCTTTTTATTTTTCGCAAGAATGTCAAAGCGGCGATCCATTTCACCAATAAGCCACTTCAATGCGTTCACGGTTTTTTTCACATCCGTGATGACCGGCGTAAGGAGATGCGGAATGCTATTGTAAATTGGAAGCTCAACCCGCTTTGGATCAACAAGAATAAATTTCAAATCATCGGGGCCATTCTGGTACAGCAAGCTTACAATCACCGTATTCAAACACACGGATTTCCCCGACCCCGTCGATCCCGCGACAAGCATGTGCGGCATCGACGGAAGATCGGCAAACCACGGTTTTCCTGATACATCTTTCCCCAGCGCAATCATCATGTTCGATTTTCGCTTTTTGAATTCATCGGAATCCAAAAGTTCACGAAGCTGTACGACTGCCACTTTCTGATTTGGCACTTCCATGCCAACAAGGGCTTTTCCGGGAATCGGTGCTTCGATACGAATCGGGTGCGCGGCAAGCGCCAATGCAAGATCGTTATTCAATGCGGTAATCTCTGAAAGACGAACACCTTGCGCGGGCTTTAACGTGTACTGCGTCACGGTCGGCCCCACCGCTACATCGCCCATCTCCACATCGATATTAAAATTTTTGAGCGTACGCTGGATGATCTCCGCGTTCGCGACAATATCACCGCTCGTCGGTTTTCCGCTTGTTGGCTCGAGAAGATCAAACGGAAGATCGAGCTTCCTCCGCATTCGGGGTTTTTGCACTGCCATCGCCATCTGCCCATCCTCTTCGGTAATCGCCTGCACCTCCCCCGATGCAGATAATTCTGCATTCTGCATTTTTAATTTTGCATTTCCCGTCTCCGGTATCTCTCTCTCTTCAAACCCGATCACTCCCTCATCCATTGTTGTTGAAGCGGATGGTCGGTTATAACGATACGACAGCCACCGCATGCGGAACCAACGAAAAAAACGAACAACCATAAACACATGCCCACGGAAACGAGAAAGAGATGTTTCAAATGTAAGAAGAAACGATGCGAGAAATATCGCAAGAAGAATAACCAGTGTTGCCGGAAACCCGGTGTATCGTTGTAATGGATACGAAGCGATAAAACCAAGATACCCGCCACCCTGTTTCATGCGCGCCGCCACAAGCGACTCGGGAAAATCAATCGCAAGATGCAGAAGTCCTTGGAATGACAAAAGAAAAAAAACAAGCCCCACAAGATGCACCCATTTCACCATGTATTTTTCTGGATACAAATACAAATACCCAAGTACAAGAAGCATGAATGGTAGCATGAAGCGCGTCCATCCAAAAAGGGTTCCGAGCCACTGATCAATAAACTCTCCGACAACACCCGCTAAGCCGAGAAGCGAGAGAAACCCCAAAAATGCGACAGCAAATAAAAAAACGACAAGCACGCCTTGCTTCGTTTCACGCGAGAGATGGAGGGAAGGAAGTTCGAACCCTTCTTCCCTTTCCCGCCGCTTTTTCATCTTTCTCTTTTCCACCTTGGACTTCAATGCCATGAAGATAGTATAGCAAAAATCACCGTAAACCAAAACCCCGCCAGTACGGCGGGGTGGGATATTATTCCTTCTTTTCTTCTACTGGTACGGCGACCGGCGCTGGCATACGGAAGCCGGTACCTGCGGGGATGAGTCGCCCGATGATCACGTTCTCTTTCAAGCCTTCCAGATGATCCACCTTGCCGGTGACTGCCGCGTTAATGAGCACGCGCGCGGTTTCTTGGAATGATGCCGCGGAAAGGAATGATCGCGTGGAGAGTGACACCTTGGAAATACCCAAAAGCAATTCATTCGCTTCTGCCAGCTCTCCTCCCTTCTTCTCTTTCTCAATGCGCTGATTCTCTTCCAAAAATTCCGCCTTCTCAACAATTTCACCGGGGAGAAGTACCGTGTCACCCGCCTTTTCAACGTACACGCGCGAGAAGAGTTGACGGCAAATGAGCTCAACGTGCTTGTCATTCAACTTCTGTCCATGCAACGCATAGACAGACTTAATTTCTTTCACAATATATTGTTCAACAGCGCGCTTCCCTCGCAAGATATACAACTGATGCAAGTCGAACGCGCCGTCCGTAAGTTGATCACCTGCTTTCACGAGATCACCGTCTTTCACACAGATATCTAATCCCTGCGGCACGATATATTCATGCAATTTATCCACGGCCACTTTGACGGAAACGATGCCATCGTCACTCAAAGAAACGATACCTGCCCTGCGGACTGGAACCGTATTCCCGTCTTTTGTACGGAGCAATGCCGCGCCCTCCGGAACCGCATCGCCGTCTTTTACGAGAACATCACCAACAACCGTCACCACCTTTTTCTTGCGCCCCTTCTTTTTAGATTCCGCTGTGCCAGAAGCGCTCTCCGTGGCTGTTCCATCGGCTTCTTTCCCTCCATACCGATCACATTCGATGTCGCTATAGGCAATCGTAATCACTTTTTGTCCACGCGCGGTCACCACAACGGTTTTCCCTTCTGCATCGGTCATTGTCCGTTGCTCTTCAATAATCGAAACTTTCCCTGGAGCATCCGCTAAAAATGCGCGACGGAATGCTGGCGGCGTTCGTCCCTCAAACAATTCTTCCACACGCGGCAACCCCTGTGTAATGTCTTGTCCTGCCACACCACCCGTATGGAATGTACGCATGGTAAGCTGTGTTCCCGGTTCACCAATGGATTGCGCGGCAATGATACCTACTGCGATTCCCATCGCAACGGGTTTGTTGTATCCAAGGTCGTATCCATAACACTTCTGACAAATACCCTTGATGGTTTTACACGTAAGCACCGAGCGAACATGCGCAGATTTCGCAGCATATTCAGTAAGTGATCGGCCATCCGCTTCGGTGATGAATGTGTCTTTCTTCACGACTGTTTTTCTCCCTACTTTAATATCATCAATGGTATACCGACCGACAATGCGCTCGACAAGATGTTCACCCATCGCTTCGGATTCTTCGGAAGTGATAACAACACCTTCTACATTACCGCAGTCTTCTTCCGAAACCACTAAGTCCTGCGCAACATCGACAAGACGCCGCGTTAAATATCCTGCGTTTGCCGTACGAAGCGCCGTATCAGATAGTCCTTTTCGCGCACCGTGTGTTGAAATGAAATATTCCAAGACATCAAACCCTTCTTTGAATGATCCTTTCACCGGCAATTCAATAATTTCACCGGTCGGGTTCGTCACAAGTCCCTTCATGCCGATAATCTGCGTCAGTTGCGTCCATGAACCACGAGCGCCGGATTCAATCATGGAGAAAATAGACCCTGTCTTGTTTAAACTCTCTTTTGAGAGACGCACGACTTCTTTCATGGCGGGCAACCAAATTTCTTTAATAATCTGGCGCGACCGTTCACTCTCGGTCAAGAGTCCTTCGGCATATTGTTCGTGGACTTCATCCACCCTCCGTTCTGCTTCGCGAAGAAGCGTTGGTTTTTCTTTGATCACCGGAACATCATCCATTCCCCAACTCATACCCGAGCTCGTTAAATATTCGAAGGCAAGTTCTTTTGTCGCATCAAGAAATTCGACCGTCCGTTCGCGCCCATACAATTCAATACAGAGACGAACCATCGAACCAATTTTCCGCTTGTCCATCACCTCATTCTTGTACCCCAGCTTCTCGGGCACAATACGATTGAAAAGGATACGTCCTGCGGTTGTTTTTAGGAATCCCTTTTCAAATTCCGGCATCTGGCGCTTCGTCGGACCGAAACGAACAAGAATATCTTCCTGTAAATGTACGTATCGCAACTGATAGGCAAGAACAGCTTCTTCGGGTGATCCAAAACGACGTACCGGCGCTTCGGCATCCACGGGACGATTACTCGTCAAATAAAAACACCCCCAGACGATATCTTGGTTTGGTGTTACAACAGGCTCGCCGGTTGCGGGCTTCAAAAGATTCTTTGATGACACCATGAGCTCGCGCGCTTCGCGTTTTGCTTCATCGGTCAACGGTACGTGCACCGCCATTTGATCACCGTCAAAGTCGGCATTAAACGCGCTACACACCATAGGGTGTACTTGGATTGCTTTTCCTTCAATCAAGATCGGCTGGAACGCTTGAATGCCAAGACGATGCAAGGTTGGCGCACGATTCAAAAGCACATAGGCATCTTTGGTAATTTCTTCCAAAATATCCCACACCACCGATGCGCCAGATTCAATAAACCGCGAAGCAGAACGAACATTGTGTACAATTTCTCGTGCGATAAGCTTTGAAATAATGAACGGCTTAAAAAGTTCGAGCGCCATGCGCTTTGGCAATCCGCACTGATGGAGTTGCAGATGCGGACCGACAACAATCACTGAACGACCAGAATAGTCTGTGCGTTTTCCTAAAAGGTTTTGACGGAAGCGTCCCTGCTTTCCTTTCAGCATGTCGGCAATGGATTTCAACTGGCGTTTTTGACCGGTGGATGCCGTCACGGTTTTCCCTTGTCGCGCCGAATTATCAATAAGCGCATCGACTGCTTCTTGCAACATGCGCTTTTCATTGCGCGTAATGACTTCTGGCGCGTTTAATGAAATGAGTTGTTCCAAACGATTGTTGCGGTTAATAACGCGGCGATACAAATCATTCAGATCAGACGTGGCAAAACGCCCACCATCGAGTGGCACCATTGGACGAAGATCGGGGGGGATGACCGGAATCACAGTCATGACCATCCACTCCGGATGAATGCCGTTCTTCTTCAAGCTCTTCAAAAGCTTTATGCGACGCACAAGTCGTTCTCGCTTCGCTCCTGTCGTATCGGGAAGTTCGTTTTCTAACGTATGAATGAATTTCGGAACATCAATTGCTTTCAATAATGTATAAATCGCCTCTGCGCCAATCCCCGCCTCAAACACGTGACCATACTTCAACGAAAGATCCCGGTATGCTGTCTCTGAAATAATCGTCATGGGGGCCAAGGCCGCGAGTTCCGTCTCCGCAAGACGCCCTGCATCGTCAAGCTCGCTTATGTGTTCATTCTTTTGTTCATTCACACGAATAATCGCCGCGTTTCGCTCTTCACTGTCTGGCTTGGATTGCAATTCCTGCAATTGACGTGTCCATTCGCCCTCGATTTGTTTGCGCTTCGTATGCACTTCATCCTGAAGCTGTTCAAGCGTAGCCGTACGGAGCGCTTCATCAACGCGAAGAATAATAAAATTAGCGAAATAAATCACCTTCTCGAGCTGCTGCACGGAGAGATCCAATAGAATACCGATCTTCGACGGCACACCGCGCAAAAACCAAATATGCGAAACCGGCGACGCAAGTTCAATGTGTCCCATGCGTTCCCGTCGTACAATCGAGCGCGTTACTTCAACGCCGCACTTGTCACACACAATACCCTTATAACGAATCTTTTTATATTTTCCACAATAACATTCCCAGTCTTTTGATGGACCGAAAATCCGCTCGGAAAATAATCCGTCTTTCTCTGGCTTTTGCGTACGATAATTAATCGTTTCCGGTTTTGTGACGATGCCATGTGACCACGTTTTAATAACGTCTGGTGACGCTACCTTCAAACGGATCGCAGCAAAATCGAATGTGATTGGATCAAACATATCCTTTTCCTTTATTATCTGAATCCATAAATTTTTTCTCGGGAATCACCGCACCCTTGTTATCCAGAAGCTCGACATCAAGCCCAAGCCCTTTCAATTCGCGCATGAGCACGTTGAATGATTCAGGAATATTAATCTTCCTGATCGGCTCGCCCTTGATAATCGCTTCATACGCCTTCGATCGTCCCGGAACGTCGTCGGATTTAATGGTCAAAATTTCTTGCAACGTGTGCGCCGCACCATATCCCTCAAGCGCCCAGACTTCCATTTCACCAAACCGCTGTCCACCGAATTGCGCTTTTCCTCCAAGCGGCTGCTGGGTGATGAGCGAGTAGGGACCAATGGACCTCTGGTGAATCTTATCTTCCACCATGTGATTCAACTTCAACATATAAATAATACCGACCGTCGTTTCTTGATCAAACGGTTCTCCGGTACGTCCATCCAAAAGTTGTATTTTGCCATGCGGCGGCAAGTCGGCGGCGATAAGCTGCTCCCTAATTGTCTGTTCGTTCACTCCATTTAAGACGGGCGATGCAACCGTATAGCCAAGTTTTTTTGCGGCAAAACCAAGGTGCGTTTCCAGAATCTGCCCCAGGTTCATACGGGACACAACGCCAAGTGGCGAGAGAATAATATCTACCGGAGTCCCGTCTGCAAGGAACGGCATGTCGGCAAGCGGCACAATGCGCGAAATGACACCTTTGTTTCCATGACGCCCTGCCATCTTATCTCCCACTTGAATTTTGCGGAGTGATGCGATAGCAACTTGGATTGTTTTGGAAACACCCGCGGAAAGTTTATCGCCATGCTCGCGAGAGAAAATCTTAATATCAACAACTTTCCCGTGTTCACCATGTTCGAGATACAATGATGAGTCGCGGACATCTTTCGCTTTTTCACCAAAGATAACGCGTAACAATTTTTCTTCCGCAGAAAGCTCTGCCTCGCCTTTTGGTGTAATCTTTCCGACAAGAATGTCCCCAGACGACACCTCTGCTCCAACACGTACAATGCCCTCGGCATCGAGATCTTTCAATCGCTCCTCACCAATATTTGGAATATCGGATGTCACGACTTCCGGCCCGAGCTTCGTATCACGCACATCAATCTGATAATTTTCGATATGAATCGAAGAATAACGGTCATCATGAATCAACCGCTCTGATAACAAAATAGCGTCTTCATAATTGCCGCCCTCCCATGCCATAAATGCGACAAGGACATTTTGTCCAAGCGCGAGCTCACCGCCGTCGGTTGCTGATCCATCGGCAAGGACATCGCCACGTTCGATGCGTTGCCCCTTCGCAACAATCGGCCGCTGGTTCAATGAGGTGGATGCGTTTGATCGAACAAATTTTTGCAACGCATAGGTTGCAATATTTCCTTTGTCTTCGAGCACTTGAATCTTCGATGCGTCAACCGTTGCAATAATACCTGCGCCACTCGAAACAATGACGTGTCCGGAATCTTGCGCCGCTCGCGCTTCGACGCCAGTGCCTACAATAGGCGCTTGCGGATTAATAAGCGGTACTGCTTGGCGCTGCATGTTCGTTCCCATAAGCGCGCGAATGGCGTCATCATGTTCGAGGAATGGAATGAGCGCTGTGGCAATAGATACGATTTGCATCGGCGAAACATCCATAAATTCAATATCGGTAATCGGCGCAATATCCGGTTGCCCATAGCGACGAACCTCCGCGCGATCAACCGTGATATATCCGTCGGAGTCTACCGGGGTTGTTGCGGCAGTGGTAATGCGTCGCTCTTCTTCAAACGCATTCATGTACACTATTTCATTCGTAATGCGCATGCGTCCATTTTCCTCTTTTACGAGTTTCCGGTATGGCGTTTCGATAAATCCATACTCGTTCACTCGCGCGTAGCTTGCCAAGTGCCCGACAAGACCGATGTTCGGTCCTTCAGGAGTTGCAATAGGACAGATGCGACCGTAGTGCGTGGTATGGACGTCACGAACATCGAACCCTGCGCGCTCGCGGGAAAGCCCCCCAGGGCCCATCGCGGAGAGACGCCGCTTATGTTCAAGCTCTGCCAAAGGGTTTGTCTGGTCCATGAACTGCGACAATTGTGATGACATGAAAAATTCTTTTACGACACCAATAACCGGACGAGCATTGATGAGTTTCGACGGCGTTAAGGTCGTCATGTCCATCGTGGACATACGATCTTTAATAATACGCTCCATGCGCGCGAGCCCAACGCGGAATTTATTCTGCACGAGTTCGCCGATCGGACGAATGCGGCGGTTTCCCAGGTGATCGATATCATCAGCGGATTTTTGGGAAAGGTTCAGCTTGATAATTTCTTTTAATACCAGAAGGAGATCCTCTCTTCGAAGAATACGAGTCTCTTTTGTAATAGGAATATCGAGACCAAAACGCTGATTCATCTTGTATCGCCCAACACGCCCAAAATCATACCGATCAAAACGGAAGAACATCGCATAAATGAGCGAGCGCGCATTATCAACGGTCGCAAGATCCCCCGGACGAATACGTTTGTATACTTCTTTCAACCCTTCATCTTCTGATGTTGCGTTATCTTTCTTGAGTGTCGCTTCAATGAAACGAGTAGAAGCGTGCGTATCAACATCTTTAAAAAGTGCAATCAATTCTTCATCGCTCCCAAAACCGAACGCGCGAAGAAGACTCGTCACCGCCACTTTACGCTTGCGATCAATTTTCACCCAAATGACATTGTTTTGATCTGTTTCAAATTCAAGCCATGCGCCACGGTTCGGAATCATCTTCGCGCCATAGAGCCTGCGCCCACGTGATTCTTCCGAAGTGAAGAACGCTCCCGCGGATCGGATGATCTGCGAAACAACAACGCGTTCAATGCCGTTCACGATGAATGTCCCGCGCGATGTCATGAGTGGAAAATCACCCATGTAGACTTCCTGCTCTTTCAAATCACCAGTGCGCTGATTCACGAGTCGCGTCTTCACGCGAAGCGGCGCTTCAAAGGTGACGTTCTTCTCATGCGACATCGCTTCGTTAAACTTTGGCTCGTCAAGATAAAAATCCTCAAAGTAGAGCTCCAGATCGCGGCCGGTAAAATCTTTGATCGGCGACACTTCCTCAAAAAGCTCGTGCAGTCCTTCTTTGACGAACCAATTATATGATGCCTTCTGGATCTCGATAAGATCCGATAATGGCATGGCGTCGTGGGCTGTCGTGAAAAATTTGCGTTCGGACATAAAAACAAAAACTCCCCGTTGTTTCTACGAGAGTTTTATTGTTACTAACGATGCGTGGCGCTCAAGCCAACGATCGGCAGGTTCTCCATGGGTGGGAGAGATATGTTACAACCCCACCGAAAGGTAGGGTAAGCTAGCGGCGATCATACCACACCCATCCCCACCTGTCAAATGGCTTATATTCGCATAATTTTATCCCAACCTCCCCATCTTGTCCACAATACAATCACATTCTTACGAAACGATTATTTCATGAGGGATTTTACTTCTAACCTCAATAATTTTATTTCTTTTTGCTGCTCTTGTACTGCTTTCACAAGAGGTGCAATGAGGTCCGTGTATCGCAGTGATTTCATTTTTTCTTTACCACCGCCCGTAGACACCATATTCGTTTCTCTGTCTCCCAGCGCCGTTTCAACTTCTTGCGCGATGAATCCATAATCAAGCTCTCCATTGCCATCTTTCATTCGAAATGAAACCGGACGTAATTGATTAATAAAATCCAATCCTAAATCACTACCTTGAATATCTTTTTTGAAACGGATGTCCGATAAATTCGACCAACCGACTTTCCCCCCAATGACTGTTACTGCATCGTTGCCTACACGAACTTTATTATTCGCATCAACAATTGCCTCTGCGCCAATTGCTGTTGCATTAAAAAGATCACCTGAAGCGACGTCCGCCTGCTTCCCTATAGCAGTATTGCCGCTACCGGTTCTATTGCTAGAAAGAGCGTAGAAACCAATGGAGGTATTGAAGTTACCCATTGTGTTAAAGTAGAGGGATCTAAAACCATTGGCGGTGTTATTTTCACCAGTAGTGTTGAAATGGAGGGAGCTAAAACCATTGGCGGTGTTACTTTCACCAGTAGTGTTGGATAAGAGAGCGTTCGCTCCAACAGCGATATTGACATTACCAGTGGTGTTGGATAAGAGAGCGCTCGCGCCAACAGCGGTATTAAAACTTCCTGTGGTGTTGGAATAAAGCGCTTGTAGCCCATTAGCGGTGTTATTGGTTCCTGTTGTAACGATGGTAGGCCATCGCGTAATGCAATTGGTCCCGTTACCAAGACAAAATTTCGATGCTTCAATTGTTTCGGCATCAACATTCTCATCAGCGCTAAACGTCGAGATACCACCATTTTTCACAATCAAATTTGCTGGACCTGTAGAACCACTCTTTTGGATCACTACTCCCTTCCCTCCTGTAAAAACTCCAGCGTAAGCATCGGAAATTGTAGCAAATCCATTCAAGGCACGTCCGCCAGGAAAATTTGCAATACCAGATACTCCTGTCTTCCCAAGCCCATATACACCTACTCCATTTTCACCAGATGCTAACCCAGTGACTCCGGTGCCATATAGACCAAAAGCGGTCGCTTGGATACCATCATTCGACCGAGCCAAGATCGCTTTGCTAGTCGCATTTACATTCAAACCGATAGTAGCACTCGTCGCTGGAGAATCCCCGATCCGTATGCTGGTAAACGATGGTTCATTAACAACAGTAATCGTAGCGGGTGAAACAGATGCATAGCGAAGATTTTTACCAAGATTCATTGTCGCCCAACTTGTACGACAATCACTGCCAAAACAAAACTCGGGAGTCGTAATCTTACTTCCTTCTCCGACAATCGCAAGTGTCACCGGCTGCTGACTGCCACGAGCGCCGCCCCAGTTGCCAATGTTCAGTGTTGATTCTGTTTCTGCGTCAACGCGAATCGATTTTGTATCGGCAATAAAGAGGTCACTCGTCGAGGAAAGCGCAAGGTTTCCTGCAGAAAGAGTGAGCCCACCCGTCATCGTGTCGCCCGCTTTCTGCACATACCGTCCATCAGCAGTCGCCTGTGTCAATCCACTCCCGCCCGCTAACTGCCAACTCGCAAGACCACTAGCATCAGACGTAAGCACCTTCCCTGCACCTGGTGATCCACCAGTAATTTTTATTTGGCCATTCACTTCAAGCTTTGCGCTCGGACTTGCTGTTCCGATGCCAACATTTCCATTATCAAGAAAGGTGGCGTACCCAGGACAACTCCCTGCATCACTGCATCCGGCTATGATGATCTTATTCCCCTGAATCAAATCCGTCGGGGCATTCTGCCCACCTGCGATAAACCCCGCTTCATGTCCAGCACCATCCCCGAGACTCAATCTGCTATTTCCCCCTGTATTTACTTTCAGCCAAGAGTTCGCGTTTCCAACATTAAGCGCGTATATAGGAGATGCAACTTCTAATGTATATGTAGGAGCGACGCTTGTTCCTATGCTTAATTTGCTGTTCACTCCAAGCAGAGAAAATGTAAATGCGTTCCATGCTGTGCCATTCCAATTCCCCATATACAATTTCGATCCTCCAGCCGCCTTATTTACTAGTATAGATTTCCCATCAACGAACGAGAGATCACCGCCAAGGCTTAGCCCACCGCCAAGCTTCACTCCAGTATTTACCGCGCTCGCATCCGCTCCCGCCTGAAGAACTTGTAAGAGTGTCGGCGCAGTCGCACTTCCCGTAATCTGCGACCACGCATTCTTACAATCATATGTCCCATTTGTATTCTTTAAACACAATTTATCTCCTTGCAGATCTTGCGCAATGAGATTACCAACAAGAATCAATCCTGCCTGTTTGGTTTGTATGGCACTCCCTACGTTTATCGGCTCTGTCTTATTTGCACCCGGCGGATTTCCCGACGGCCCTTGCCATGTTTGTGCGGATGCAGAAAAAGTAACGAGTAATCCGTAACTAGTAACTAGTACTGTTTTTTGAATGAAAGTTTTTATTCTCATATCTCCTTTATACCATGTACAAGTCTTAAGTTACAAGCTACAGGATCTTAAAACGGTATAATACGGCGCCAAACAGGGAGTGCGCTTTTTATCGCTGGATTTACCTTCATACAACGCGTATCAAAATATCTATCGCTATCTGTTGCGCGAAGGCAAACCGTATATTCTTTTGGCACGGAATACATATGCGTGGGGTTACGATCCGTTGATTTCGTCCCGTCACCAAAATCCCACACGAATAACGTCTCCTCCGTTTTGCCGTCAAAGATCTGTGACGTATCAGTGAACTGGACAGCGTCTCCATCGTTCCGCGATATTTCCGTAGTAGAAAATTGTGTTATGGGAAGTGCGTGCTTTGGCGTACGAAACGACGCAAACGCAGGCCAGATATCAGACCACTCACCGTGATTATCCTGCACGCGAACTCTCCATTGATATTCTGTATCGTAAGAAAGTGTGGGATACGAAAGTCCATACGCGAAACTCGATCCTGAATTTGGAATGACGCATGTGAGTCGCATGTTCATAATACTACAATTCGTACTCGTCCCTGTGCCGAGTGTCCCGATAATGGGCTCCACCTGAATCTCGTAGGCCTGTTGCGTATCACCAGGATTCGCATCAGAAAAATTCGACCATGTGAACGTCACGCCACTCACGGTCATCGGGGAATCGAGTGTGCCAATGTCAATGTTGTCTTTGGGTTTTATGGCGGTCGGCGTATTCGGTTTCGTATTCGGCAATGCAGAGCGCACGATGTTTCGAAGTTCAACCCATCCGATCCCCGTGCCATCGGTGTTTCCATTCCACATCCAACCGTTGATGTGCGCGGTCGCGGGATCTAGTGATGCGCTGCGAAATTGCAACCATCCACTACTGCCCATGGAAAGAATTTTTGCCCAGCCCGTCACGGCATTCGTCGTTTTATTCCACAGCGCGCTGTAATCTTCTGCGCCATTAAACGGCGCCGCTGGTGGCGTGCCCATGATTGCATTCCGCGTGAAGCTCACCCACCCCACATTGTCCGACCACGCATAACCGGAAAATTTCCCCGTATCCGGATCGACCGTCACGCCGTAGTTTGATCGGTCGCACTCGCCCGCGACATTCGTGCAATTAAACGAAATCCATCCTGCCGTATCCGCCCACGCCCATCCCGAAACCATATCCCCGGAACCTGCGTGAGTAAAACGTAATGAGTAGCGCGTAACGAATACAAGCAACAAAATAGGCGCCAAAAAAAGTAAAAAGCGTTTCATATTTCTACTATAGCAAAAAGGTGTGTTTTATAAAATGGAGAAATAATCGCGCATGATGCTCGTTTAATGCTCTTTTTTATTTGATTCGGAAATCTCACGATCGTGATGTTTTCGAATCAATGATAGATAAAGAAATCAATGCAAACAAAAAAGAACCCTCTTTGTGTTCTTTTTCTTCATGCGCCCGCGAGGAACCCCGATAACAAAGCTCGCGGATACTCGCGTTGTTACGGGGCGAGTTGAACCAATTTGCTCTCGGCAGGAATTGAACCTGCATCCCAGGCTTCGGAGGCCCATACTCCCCGCCTGCCATTGCCTATGCCCCCACGAGGAATTGAACCTCGACCACAGCCTTCGGAGGGCTATGCTCTATCCGTTAAGCTATGGGGGCTTAGGTCATGGCGGGCAGGTCCGCCTGCCAATGCCTGTCCACGATGTTCATTGATACTATAAGGAACATTTCTTTCTCTATTCTTCATCTGATCTTTGTTGGAAGGCCGATGGCGGGCAGGTATCCATTGAGCTACGAGAGCACCACTTATGTTCTACCTGCCCCACATCAACTCCGCCAGCTGGCAGATTTGGTGCGGGATCCGTTGCCTGTCCGCCTCCGGAGGAAACCACGGGCGCATTACTGTCCACTAAGGATTTTTAACCCCGCCTTAATCCGGTCATTCGTCCCTGTTGCTTTCGTACCAATCTTTTTCAATGCCTCACGCACGTCCTTTGCGTTGTACCCTAAGCCGACCAGCGCGTCAATCACCTCACTGTCGCCACCCACGAGTGTATCGCTCTCTCCCACGTTCTCCATCTTCCCTTTCAACTCTACAATAATTCGTTCTGCGGTCTTGCGACCAATGCCGGATACTTTCATGAGCAGTGTTGGATCCTCATGCCCAATAGCATTGCGAATATCTTTTGCTGTCGCAATTGAAAGCACCGCAAGCGCGGTCTTTGGTCCGACGCCGGAAACAGTGAGCAACTGCTGAAAGAGCGCCAACGTATCGCGATCCGCGAATCCATAGAGCTCAATCGCGTCGTCACGAACATTCGTATAGGTAAACAACGTGATCATCGCCTCCGGCCGCACCTCGGCCAACAGAATCGGTGACACAAACACGCGATAGCCAACACCGCCAACAAGAAGAATAATTCCATTCTTTTCTTTCCCAAAAACTTTTCCTTGAAGAAGTCCGATCATAAAATTTTCTTTCAGTAGCCTGGAGGTGAGGAGACTTGCACTCCCGGGATCATGGGTGGTAATCCCGATCCCGCACTATGCCACCCCCAGGCTACGCGATAGTATAGCGACTCTTGACAGAAGTTTACAGTATGATAAGCTCATGATGGTGGTAATCCTGATCCGCACTACGCTGGGATCCTGACCAAAAACTCCCCTTACCGGGGAGTTTTTGTGTTGCAACTTTATCTTTGTCGACTCACCTCATCCAACCACCGCACCAACAACTGCACCGGAGCGCCCGTAGCGCCCGATTCAGCGTAGGGATACCCTTCCGTCTTCCACGCGGTGCCTGCATTATCCAAATGCACCCACGGTGTTTTCGCATCAACAAAATTTTTAAGAAATAATGCCGCCATTATTGCGTCCGCAAGTCGTACCGATGGCACTTGCCGCAAATCTGCAACCGGACTTTTAAGATGATCTGCCCATGCTTTTGGCATTGGCATCCGCCACACACGATCACCGGTTTCTTTGCCAAGACGTTCAAGCGTCGTCGCAAGTGCATCATCGCCTGTAAAAAGTCCTGTCGCATAATCCGAAAGCGCTGCTACAATAGCACCAGTCAATGTCGCCACATCAACGATCACACTGGGCTTATATTTTTTTGCGTAACTTAACCCGTCGGCAAGCACCATGCGTCCTTCTGCATCGGTCGTCAAAATTTCAACCGTCGTACCATCAGAAATCGTAATTACATCTCCAGGCTTATATGCGGTATGCGACGGCATATTCTCTGCAAGAGGCACGAGTCCGACCACATGCACAGGAAATTTCAATCGCGCCGCAATCGCAACCGTCGCTATAACCGCAGCTCCCCCCGCCATATCAAACTTCATCTCTTCCATTTTATTCCACGGCTTTAATGAAATGCCGCCTGTGTCAAATGTAATGCCTTTCCCGACAAGGACTATTGGTTTACAGCCATGGGCACCTTGTCCATGAGCAAGGTGCCCATGATATTCACAAATCACAAATCGCGGTTCGTGTTGTGAACCCTGCGCGACTGCCAAAAGTCCACCCATCTTTTCTTTTTCTATTTGCTTCTTATCAAGCACCGTCACGGTAAGCCCCGGTATTTTCTTCCCGATCTCTTTCGCGCTTTCTGCAATATAATTTGGTGTTGCATAATTCGCAGGGCTGTCTGCGATATATCGAACGAAATCAAGGCCATCAGCAATCACCTCTGCGCGACGGAGCGCATATTGCGATGTTTTGAGGTCCGACCTCTGTACAGAGGTCGGACCTCTGTGATTGATCAACAAGGTAATCCTTCCGACACGCTGCACCTCTTTTTTCTTCTTTCCCTTATAGTGATGCGTGACGTAATGCGCAATACGCGCGCCAAGTGCGACCGCACCAACAATATCAGCAACTGCTTTATCTTTAACCGCGTCTTCACGAACCAAAAGTATAACGGACTTTGCCTTCATCTTCTTCAAGCGCATAATCGCCGTGCCGTATGCCCTCTGCACGCTATCAAGCGTACACTCTCTCTTCTCGCCAAGACCTAAAAGGCACACACGCGCAACGCCGCCCGCCACGTGTAGCGCTTGCGTTTCCATCGCACCGCCCTGAAATTCTTTCGATGCGATAACGATCGCTACAAGTTTTTTTATAGAAGCCGGCAACACATACGCGCTTTCCTTTTCGCCCTTAAACAACGGCACAACAAACGCGTCGGCTTTCAGACGGTTGTATGGAATTTTCGCGGAAAGAATGATTTTCAAAAAGCTTGTCATTGCGAACGAAGTGAAGCAATCTTATAAAACTTTTAGATTGCTTCGTCGCTTATACTCCTCGCAATGACGTTATCTGTATCTTCACTTTCTTTTCTCCTAATACTATTTCATCTTCCGTTTCCGCTTTCCCTCGATCGAACTTCGATGCGATCGTTCCTTTTTTAATCGCCTCTCCATTTACATCAAGAATAGACGCAAGCGCATCAGAAGATTCGTAGAGAATAGCAACCGTGTCACGGATCGTCAAGCCCTTCTGTTTCCGCAAAGCATTCACGGCGCGGATAAACTCGCGCACAATGCCTTCAACTTTCAGCGTGTCATCAAGTCGTGTGTCAAGCCGTACTTCAAAGGCACCATCTTTTTTTATGATAAATGCTGGTGGTGACTCTTTTGAAAAAACAACTGTCTTCACGTTCGACTCTTCCCGAATAAGCGCATTGAATTCTTCATTAAACTTCACATTTACAGAAAGTGTCGCGAGCGGTTGACGAACTTTTATTCCTTCGCTCTCACGTGCCGCGTGCATGAGTGTTACTGTTTTTCGTACACCCTCCATCTCTATAAGAAGTTTCTCATTAAGCAATTTCTTCTCAAGTTTTGGAAATTCCTCCAAGTGTACGCTTTCCTTCTCGCCTCCAATTTCTCGATACAAATACTCTGCAAAAAACGGCGTGAATGGCGCCATGATTTTTGCGAGCGTCAACAACACTTCGCGCAATGTAATCATTACCTCGTCGCGTGTTGCCTCTTCTTTAAACCGATCGCGCGAACGACGCACATACCACGTCGACAAATCATTCACGAAATCCGTAAACGGCCGCGTTGCGCTATTTAAATCATACGCATCCATGGCTTCGGTTATTTCACGAATCAGTACATGCAGTTTCGCCAAAATCCACCGATCAAGTATGTGCTCTCCTGCAAGGGTGCCCCTTGTAGCTACAAGGGGCACCCTTGCATCTACGACGTACTGTCGATAAAACGCCAACACATTCGCAAGAATCATCATCACTTTCCCGTGTACTTCAGCGACGCCTTTCTCCGAAAATTTCAAATCCTCCGCGCGCATAACCGGCGATTGCAAAAAATACAATCGCATCGCATCCGCACCATACTTTTCGATGATGAGCTCTGGGTCGGGATAATTCTTGAGACGTTTCGACATCTTGCGCCCATCTTCTGCAAGCACAAGTCCGTTCACGATCACGTTTTTAAACGGCGGCTTCCCGAAAAGCGCCGTCGAAAGCACCAAGAGCGTATAAAACCACCCGCGGGTTTGATCGAGTCCTTCCGCAATAAACTGCGCAGGAAAATTCTTTTCAAATTTTTCTTTATTTTCAAATGGATAATGCAATTGCGCATAGGGCATCGAACCCGATTCAAACCAACAATCAAACACATCCGGAATGCGTTGCATCATCCCGCCGCACTCGCACGGCCACATGACGGCATCAATCATCGGCCGATGCAAATCCTCCGGCGCCTTTTTGCCACTTACTTTTTCTAATTCTTCAACCGATCCGATTACTATAACCTTCTCACACCCTTTATTCCCCGAGCTTGTCGAGGGGCTTCCCTTACATCGCCAAACGGGGATCGGCGCTCCCCAATACCGCAGGCGCGATACCGCCCAATCTTTTGCCCCCTCGAGCCACTTCCCAAAACGTCCTTCTTGCAAATGCTCCGGCACCCAACGAATTTTTTTGTTATTCGCAATCATCTTTTTCTTCAAATCCGTCACTTTCACAAACCACGAGCTTGTCGCGTAATTCAAAAGCGGCGTTTCGCATCGCCAGCAATGCGGATAGCTGTGCGTCACCTCGCTCTTTGAAAAGATCTTCCCCTGCGCCTCCAACCACGCAACGATTTTCTTATCCGTTTTTTGCGGGTCGCCCTTCGGCTTCACGTCCTCACCCGCCCAATCTTTCACTGCATCAACAAATCGCCCGTTCTCATCCACGTGTTGAATGAAAGGGAGTGCATGCTTCTCGCCCATCCGCATATCATCTTCACCAAATGCCGGCGCCATATGCACAATGCCGGTTCCTTCATCGAGTGTCACGAAATCAATGCCTTTGTCACTTACAATCGTCCAGCTGTTATCTTTTATTGTTCGAGCTTGTCGAGAACCCTTCGACAAGCTCAGGGTATACTTCTCGACTTCGCTCGAAGAATATCTTTCTTGCTGCGTAAAATACGAAAACAGCGGTACATACTTTTTGCCGAGCAATTTTTTTCCCTTAAATGTTTCATCAATCGTGTGCTGTGTCGTCACCAAATGCGGCAGACGATCTTTCGCAACAATATATTTCGCATTCGTTTCATGTCCAAAATGGAACGCGACATACTCGGCGTCTTCTTTCACGGCAAGCCCCGAGTTTCCCGGCAATGTCCACGGCGTTGTCGTCCATGCGAGTACGTAAACCTTTCCTCCTCGAGCAGCGTCGAGAGGTTCTATGAGTTCAAACTTTACGACCATCGACTGATCCTTCACGTCCTTGTACCCTTGCGTCACTTCAAAATTCGAAAGTGGCGTGCCGCAACGCGGACAAATGTGCATGGATTTTCGTCCTTCGTACGCAAGGCCTTTTTCATACAATTTCTTCCAAGCCCACCAAATGGACTCGGTGTAGGTGCGATCCATTGTCGTGTAAGAGTGCTCCATGTCCACCCATCGCCCCATCTTTGGAATAAATTTTTTCCACGCATCAACGTAGCGTAGTACACCGGTGCGACATGCATCGTTGAATTTCTCAACGCCCATTGCTTCGATGTCGCGCTTGTTTTTGATGTGGAGCTCCTGCTCGATGATGTTCTCAATGGGCAACCCATGACAATCCCAACCCCACTGACGTTCGACATGATACCCGCGCATGGTCCAGTACCGCGGCACGACGTCTTTCATGACCGACGCAACGATGTGCCCATAGTGCGGCAGACCCGTCGCAAACGGCGGACCGTCATAAAACACAAACTCTTTCCCTTTGCGTACAAGAGTTTTTTCAAAAATCTTTTTCTCGTTCCACGATGCGAGAATGTCTTGTTCAAGTTTGGAGAATTGCATAGAAATTCCCTATCCTCGCAGGAGAGGGTAGGGTGAGGTTATTCAAAAAGCTTACCAAAAAAACGAGCCGTTGTCCACGGCTCGTGCATTTCCTCCCACGAAACTTTGGGCTTACGTTTCTTCGCCTTCCACCGCCCGACGTGCGCCTTGTGCGCTTCACGTTCAAGTGATTCAAAGCGTTCGACGTTGCGCAAATTCGGGTAGTACTGGTGCGCGCGTCACGTTCCAGTCGCGCATGCTTTCCGTCCATCAGCGCCGCGAAGAACAACGAGCGAAAAGACGCCGTGAGCAAGAAACAATGCGCCGCAATCGAAGAGGGAGGAGACGATAACTTCTCATAAGATGCCGGACTTGACACGTCAAGCCCTTTTTTCTTTTTTATGATAAACGTGGCACAATAGATCCATGCACTTCCAACTCGTCTCAAAATTTCATCCGATGGGCGACCAACCGCAGGCAATTGAAAAGCTAACTGCGGGGATTCGTGGCGCCGCGCCATTTCAAACACTCTTGGGCGTTACCGGTTCTGGCAAGACCTACACGATGGCAGCGGTTATTGAAAAAATCCAGCGCCCGACGCTCGTTATGTCGCCGAATAAAACTTTGGCCGCGCAACTCTATCAAGAATTTCGCGAATTTTTTCCGCACAATGCCGTGCACTATTTTGTTTCCTACTACGACTACTATCAGCCCGAAGCATACATCCCGCAGACAGATACCTTCATCGAAAAAGAAGCTATGATCAATGAAGATATTGATCGACTGCGTCACGCGGCAACGCAATCGCTTTTGACGCGTAAAGACGTTATCATCGTCGCATCTGTTTCTTGTATTTACGGCTTGGGGTCGCCGGAAATCTATAGAAAATTCCGCATGACGATCACAAAGGGTGACACCAAAAAACGTCAGCCGTTTTTGCGCCAACTTGCGGCATTGCAATACCAACGCAACGACACCGAGTTTGCGCGAGGGACGTATCGCGTGCGCGGGAACACGGTGGAAATTCATCCTGCATACTCGGACAAAGAATTTGTACGCGTAGAATTTGACCCCTTCGACGATGCTCAAGGCAGGGGCGAACGTATTAGTCGCATCACCTTTCGCGACATCGCCGGCGCCAAAGGCACAACATCCTCCATCGAAATTTTTCCCGCGAGTCACCACCTTGCCGAACCCGAAAAATTGGCATTCTTTTTTGCGCAAGTCCAAGAAGAATTGAAACAACGACTGACACAACTCAAGAAAGAAAAGAAGGTGACCGAAGCGGAGCGCCTCGAGCGCCGTGTCAACTACGATCTCGAAATGATGCGCAGTGTCGGCTACTGCCATGGCATTGAAAATTATTCGCGCTACTTGGACGGCCGAGCCCTCGGCGAACCACCGTTCACTCTCTTGGATTATTTTAACTACGGTACATCGGCAGAAACTAAGTTTCCCGAGCGAAACTTAGTTTCGACCAATCGAAAAGATTGGCTCCTCTTCATGGATGAATCGCACATCGGCGTGCCGCAAATGCGCGGAATGTACGCGGGCGATCGTAGCCGCAAGGAAGTGCTCATCAACTACGGTTTTCGTCTTCCCTCTGCGTTCGATAATCGTCCGCTTAAGGCCGCCGAGTTCGAACAACGCATCCCGCAAACCATCTTCGTCTCCGCCACTCCGGGAGAATACGAGCTCAAACAATCAATTACAGAGATACGATCTCCGTACGGAGATCGTATCTCCGAGAGTCATGTTATCGAACAACTCGTTCGCCCGACCGGTCTTCTTGACCCCGAAATCGAAGTGCGAAAAACCGAGAGACAAATCCCCAATCTTCTCAAAGAAATCGAACAGCGTGTCAAAAAACATCAGAGAGTGCTCGTTACGACGCTCACCAAACGCATGGCAGAAGAGCTTGCGGATTATCTGAAAGAAGAAAAAATCAAAGTCACCTACCTCCACTCGGACATTGATACGTTTGAACGGATCGATATTTTGAATGATTTACGCAAAGGCGATTATGACGTGCTTGTCGGCATCAATCTTCTGCGCGAAGGGCTTGATCTTCCCGAGGTTTCACTCGTTGCGATTTTGGACGCGGACAAAGAAGGATTTCTGCGTAATGACACGACGCTCATTCAAACGATGGGCCGTGCCGCGCGGCACGTCGAAGGGAAAGTTATCATGTACGCAGACACCATCACCGGTTCCATGAAACGTGCGATTGAGGAAACAACACGGCGACGAAAAATTCAAGAGATGTATAATAAGAAGTACCACATCACCCCGCGCTCAATCACCAAGGCGCTTATGAAGCCGATCATTGACCCTGTGGAGGAAGAAAAATGATTCGACAAAACTCATTTTTTCTGCTATAGTATCATTATTAACCGTTAACTATTACGTATTATGCCTATGCGCATACGACAAAGTGCCGCCATGGTGGTCATGGTAATGGCGATTTTTTTAATGGGAAATACTGCCAACGCAGGGTGGCTTGATTGGCTTTGGCCATTCGGCTCCCAAGCGCCACAGGAGCAAACGCCTTCCGTAGGCGCACAAGTTCCGCCCGGTGGTTCTGGTCCGGGAATGGGGACGACAACGACGGGCCCTGGCCCGGGAGATCAAGGAGGAAACTTTGGTGGACAGCAAAACGGTCAACCGAATACCGGGATGATGGGACAACCCAATCAGCCCGGACAAAACTTCAACCAACAAGGGATGATGCCGCAAGACCAACAAAATCGTCCTGACATGAACTTACAGCAAGGGCAAACGATGAATCAACAGAACCAGCCCGGACAGCAGGGCGAAATGAAGCCATGCGGCCCAAACGTTTTCCCGACTCCGCAAAATCCATGCCGGCAAGATATGCAAGGACAACAAAACAATGATTCAAGGAATAGCCCTGATTGGAAGCCAGGTCCTGGTGACAAATTTTTCTGCAACGCATTAGGACGCGAAGCGTCGCGTCCCGAGTGTGATGCGGCAGACAGGGAAAAAGGATTTCAACCAGGTAAATCAGGACAACAAGGAGACATGAAGCCACCGTTCCCGGGGACAGAACAACAGCAGATGAAACCGGAAGATGCAGAACGCTTCAAGAGGGAATCAGAACAATCGCGAAAGCAAGTCGAAGAAAAAATGCAACAACAACAGCCGCAACAACAAAACGGACAGATGCCATTCCCTGGACAAGGGAATACCGACGGAAAATTCCCCGGCAAAGGCGCAACGCAAGGACAATTCCCTGGCGGTCAAGAAGAACAGCGTCCGATGATGGATCAAGGACAACAGAATCAACAATTCAATTTTGAAGAACGGGAAGAGAAACCACGCCAAGTATTCATTGACCCCCAATTTATCAAGCAGGTAACTCGCGAGATTACTGACCAAACACGCGAACTCAACCGGATGCTCAAAGCGGCGAAAAAGCTCGCTGGCGCAGAAGCGGCAGTAGCAAAGGTACAGGAATTACTAGATAAAGTGAATGAGTTCAAAACGAAAATAAAATCGGTGCAAGGAGAAGAGTTGCAAGAAACGATTGACGACTTCCACAACGAACAAATCTGGGACAGCTTAAACGGTATCCGCGCCATCGTCGAGCTTCCGAAACAGCTTAAAGATTTCACGAAGAGCTTAAAGCGCGTTGAGCGACTCTTAAAACAAAAATCGTTTAAAAAACTCTCCGAATTTGGTGTCAATCTTGAAAAAGTTGCCACGGATATTGCTACGTTCCGTGAAAAAGCAAATACTGTACAATCGCTCTTAAGTGCAGGGAATGGAGAGGAGGCGCAAGAAGCAATGCAAGAAGTGTGGGAAGAAGGAATACACCCGGGTGAGATTGAGGGATCATTGCAACAATTGCGTGGTATGACCGACGGACTTCGCCGCATTAAGAATAAAGAAATCTTGGCGCAGGTAAAGGAAATTTTTGAACCTGTCATTACTGCGATGAATGAGGGAGAGTACCGCGAAGCAAATGAGCTCTTGAATGAAATGCAGTATGAAATGCGACGCATCTTTACACAGCTCTATCGCTTGAAAGCTAAAAGCAAACTCTCGACTGATTTAAAGAGCAAGCTCGAAGCGTTCGAGGCGCGCATTCAAGATAAACTTCAGAGTCAAGAACAACCATCTCAAAGCGCAGAAACAACTCCAATGGAATAATTACTGAATTTGAAAACACCCCCGGGTATCGGGGGTGTTTTTATTTGTTTCTTTATCATTGATTTTTTGCTCTCATTGTGCTATAATAAACACATAAATACACTTTAAACAAAAAATATGGCAAAAAAACAAAAAAAATTCCACTCCTATCTCCGTGAAGACGCCGCTACATTACTGATCGCGCTCGTTGCGATCATCGTCGTCGCCCACCCTGCAGAAGCAGGTTTTTTTGATTGGCTGCAAACATTATTCACGACGCCAAAAGCCACGATCGAAACAACGCAAAACGCAAACGCCCAAAGCACTCCGCCCGCTATGCCATCAGGACTTTCCGCGCAAGCAGGAGAGGGCGCCGGCGCTGTTGTCGTTTATTGGTCCGCAACAAATGATGCAACGCAATACAAACTGTGGAGAAAATTGCAGGGAGCAGGGTGGTCGTCTCTCGCAACGGTCACGGGAACGAAATACACCGATACCGTCCCGCAAGGCACGCATGATTATTATGTGCAAGCGTGCAATGCAAGCGGCAGCTGTTCCTCTGATGCCGGACTGACCGTCACCGTATCGGGGAGCACCGTAAGCGGATCAGCGTACACACCATCAACAATGGGGTCGTCAACCGGCGCGACAAATACCTACCCCGCGAACACAACAGGCACGCCATCCTGCTCGAGTACACCATCGCTCTGCACCTCAAAAGAACAATGCAATGGTTACAATTTTTACTGGAGCGCAACGGCGAATACATGTTATTCAAATTCCACAGAATGTACGGGAAATTGTGTCGGCCCATCAACCGCAACAACAACTCCGCCAACAACAACGGACACGACGGGAATGGGATCAACAGCATACGCAGGAGATCAAAATTCATGTCCTGGGTTCGCGTACAGCAAATGGGACAATGGCGGAAAACGTTATTGCCAACTCAACAACGAAGAGAAATGTAATTACAGTTACCCGAGCTACCTCGATCAAACAAACTACAAAAAAGAAAATTGTCCCGTACAAATGCATCGGCAACACACGTGGCAATTTGCCGACGGTACAACAATGTCTTCTATTATCAATAGAAATGACAGCGAATTTAACGCGTATATTGCGGACATTGAAAAGCAATGCGCAACGATTTCAAAAAATAATTTTTCATGGAAGCCGCGATCTGCGGATGGAGCACTGGAAAATTGGAAAGAATTTGGTATTCCTGATTGTCTAAAGAGTACGCCAACACAAACAACGAATACCCAAACAGAAACAATCAATGAAGGAGACGCAGCACGGCGCGCGGAAGAAGAACAGCTTCGGAAAAAGGAAGAAAACCGACGCGCAGAAGAACAGCGCGAAGAAGAACGTATACGCAAAGAAAAAGAAAACATGGTGATCTGCCCAATGGTCTATGACCCGGTCTGCGCTGAAGACGGAAAAACGTATTCCAATGATTGCGTTGCGAAAAGCGCGGGAGTTGGCATAAAAAATAAAGGTGAGTGCAACAAAGAGCCGACAAAAGAACAGCCGCCGCAGCCACGCTGTCCGGAAGGAGCGCGATGTATTGACCTTAATGATATCGTGAAGACAGAACCGCCACGCGAAGAGGAGCGCCACATCTTCATTGATCCAAACGCTGTAAAGCAGTGGATTCGCGAAACGAGAGACCATGAACGTGAACTGAAACGTCTCGTGCGACAGGCAAAAAAACTCCCCGGCGCAGAAACAATTGCGCTACAGGCAGAAACACTTTTGAAAACCGTACTCGACTTCCGTCAAAAATTCCAAACACTAAAAAACGAAGAACTCCAAGAAACAGACAGTGAATTTCATGATGCCCGTATCTGGGATGAAATCAATGCAATCCGCATGAAAGTTGAACTGCCAAAACAATTGAAAGAGATCGAGCGTGAATTGAAGCGTACAGGGAAACTGCTCACACAAAAAACGTTCAAACGGCTTGCCGAATTCGGATTAGACATCAAAAAAATCGCAAGTGACCTCGCGAGCATCCAAGCAACGGTCGACAAGGTAAAGATCCTCATCGCATCAAGCGCTGATCCGGAAGAAATGCAAGAAGCGATGCAGGAAATATGGGAAAACGGAATGCACCCAGGTGAAATCGGAGGCGTCCTTCATCAGCTCCGCAACATGACGGATGGGCTGCGGCGCATCAAACGGAAAGATATCCGCGCGCTAGTCCAAGAAATCCTCCAGCCGATCATTGACGCGGTGAATGAGAGCGACTACCGAGAAGCAAACCAACTCTTGCAAGAGCTCTGGCCATCAATGAATCGTGTTATGCAACAACTCTACCGCTTCCGCGGCAAAACGATCAACGATAACCTCCGCGAAAAACTCGAGCAATTCGAAATGCGCATCCAAGAAAAGTTAGAGGGTGGTAACGGTGACACCGCAACACCGAAACCCGTTCCCGCTACAGCGCCAGTACAGTAAACAATCGGTAACAAAAAAACACCGGTCCGATGATTATCGGTCCGGTGTTGTATTATACGAAAAAAATCTCTTTCGCCGAAGCCGCCTATGATACCCCACTGCAAACCGATGCGCCTCATCGCGAACGCGAAGAATGAGATGCAACGCAGGCGATGCATTCGGCAACTTCAATGGATTTTTTTCATACGGAAAATAGATCTCCTCTTTCTGCGCAAGCACCCCTCCATGCCCGCCTTTTGCAATCGCAATTACAAGGGTCACCCTTGTATTACAAGGGTGACCCTTGTTTGGTCGTAACGCCCGCACTGCCGCATTCAACTGCGCCTTCCCGCCATCAATAATCATAAGATCCGGCAAAGGCCAAATATTGAGAGATCGTATCTCCATACAGAGATACGATCTCTGTATATCGCTGTGCATCAGTCTCCGCATTAAAACTTCCTCCAACATCGCCACATCGTTTGCTCGGTGCACGGTTTTAATTTTAAATTTTTTGTATTCGCTTTTCGCAGGCTCACCATCAATAAACACGACCATTGACCCCGTCGCCTCACACCCCATGATGTTTGAAATATCATAACCTTCAATGCGGTGTAGTGATGGAATGCCAAGCACGCGCACAAGATCGCGCGTGTCACTCGCATATTGTTCGCCTACAGAAAGCACTCGCGTATGCGCAAGCACATTTTCCATAAGCAAAACACGATCCGGTCCCAGTTCGCGCTTCATCGCGCGCTTGAGCTCGTCCATTCGCCCTTCAAAAAACAAAATAATCCGCCGGATAATTTTCTGATAGTCTTTATTCGTAATCGCGCCAATACACGTCCCCGGACAAAGCCCAAGGTGGTGCCAAAGGCACGCCCGTACTTTCGGAGATCGTATCTCTGTAAATTTACAGAGATACGATCTCTGTAAATTTTGATAAAAAGCTTTCTGCTTACACCGATACGGCAAAAACTTCCGCAAAACCCGCAACACCTCTCGCACCGCATGTGCGCTCGTGAATGGGCCAAAATAGGTTCCGGAGCGATCAAGCGTCCGCGTCGTCAGCACCCGCGGCCATTCTTCTTCGGTTGAAATTTTCACGTAGAGATACGACTTATCGTCACGGAGCGTGACATTATAGTGTGGCTGTAATTTCTTGATAAGATTCGCTTCAAGCAACAGCGCCTCAATTTCTGATGCCGTAGGAATGATGCGAATATCGCGCACCGCATCAACCATCTGTTGCTTTGCTGGTGAGAGACCCGCACTTCCCCTTCCCGCCGCTTTCCCTTCATATTCGAAAAGTGGGCGGGATCCCGACCATCGAGGTCGTGAAAAATACGACTGCACACGGCTTCTCAAATTCGCCGCCTTACCGACATAGATAATTGTTTTCTTCGCATTCAAAAACTGATACACACCGGGGGTGACAGGGAGATTGCGTAAAATTTTCTCAATGCGCTTTGTCATACCTCTATGTAACCACATATCTATCTTTAGGCCAACCTCAATCCGTCGAAGTACCACGACCCCCAAGAAATAGGTCTAGATAAACATGAAAAACCAAAATAAAAATAAGACCCTCG
>CAYHPG010000001.1:0-35221 GCA_964358625.1 uncultured Gammaproteobacteria bacterium | reverse complement strand
AATATGAAATTACAATTTGATTATAGTTATCACGATATCATTTCGCTCGAAAATCTTCTAGACGCGTGGAAGGAATTTGTGCGTGGGAAACGTAGCAGAAAGGACGTGCAGGAGTTTGCTTTTGATTTTATGGGGAATATTATCGCGCTCCATAATGATTTGGTTGCAAAGACGTATCGGCATTCACCATATGAAGCATTTGATATTGCGGATCCGAAACCAAGAAATATCCACAAAGCATCGGTGCGCGATCGCGTATTGCACCGCGCGTTGTATCGGATATTGTATCCGTTTTTTGATCGGACGTTTATCGCCGATTCGTACTCGTGCCGGCAGGGTAAAGGAACGCACAAGGCGATAGAGCAATTTTGTTCTTTTGCGTATCGCGTATCAGAAGGGCAAACGAAAACAGTATGGGTACTGCAATGTGATATCCGAAAGTTTTTTGCCTCGATCGATCAGCGTATTCTTTTGAGCATTCTTGAGCAGTATATACCCGATCGGGAGATTATTTTGCTCATTTCGAAAATCCTCGGAAGTTTTTATACGCGAGAGAAAGGGGTCGGTCTTCCTCTTGGGAATCTGACGTCGCAGTTGTTCGTGAATATGTACATGAATACATTTGATCAATTTGTAAAGCACAAGCTCAAGGCGCATTATTATATTCGCTATGCCGACGATTTTGTTGTGCTGTCTTCGAACAAAGAATGGTTACAGCGCTTGTTGCCCGCCATGGAGGAGTTTTTATGGGATCGTCTGCGTTTACGAATGCATCCGGATAAGATTTTTCTTCGTACAGTTGCTTCTGGCGTTGATTTTCTTGGCTGGGTGCATTTTATGGATCATCGGGTTCTGCGCACGGCGACAAAGAGAAGAATGATGCGCCGTCTAGCAGAGAAACAGGGAAATAACAGCATGTTGCAATCGTATCTTGGGCTTTTACAGCATGGGAACGCGAAGATATTGCAGACGATAATACAGGAAAATATTAGGCCATCGTTTGACAGAACTCAATGCTCTTTCGTAATATAATAGTGTAATCAAAATAAGTATTCTTCGAGCTTGTCGAGAAGTCAATAAGGAAAGTTCTCGACTTCGCTCGAACAGTATTTTTTTATGGTAAAAGCCGAATACATCTGGATCGACGGTCGAAAGCCATGTGCGAAGTTGCGTTCAAAGACAAAAATATTACCGACTCGCCCGGAACGTTTGCAGGAAATTCCTGATTGGGGATTTGACGGCTCGAGCACGGAACAAGCAGAAACAAAAAATAGCGATTGCGCTTTGAAGCCCGTCTATTTTATTCCGGATCCCATTCGTGGAGAGCCGCATATTTTGGTGATGTGTGAAGTATTGAATGCCGATGGTTCAGTACACAGAAGCAACACACGCGCGCGGTTACGTGAAGCGAGCGAAAAATACAAAGCGCATGAACCGTGGTTTGGCATTGAGCAAGAATATACGCTCTATGACGCCGATGGCATTCGGCCATATCGTTGGCCGGAAGGTGCGGGTTTCCCGGCACCCCAAGGGCGATATTATTGTGGCGTGGGGAGTGATGAGGTCTATGGTACACCTTTGATCGAAGCACACACGACAGCGTGTATGAAAGCGGGACTTGCCATTGCCGGGACAAATGCGGAGGTGATGCCATCGCAGTGGGAATTTCAAATTGGCGCTATTGGTGCACCTCACGTTGCGGATCAACTATGGCTTGCGCGATGGATCTTGTATCGTTTGGCTGATCAGTTTGGTATTTCTGCGCGGCTTGATCCGAAGCCCATTGCAGGCGACTGGAACGGTGCAGGCGCGCATACGAATTTTAGTACGAAAGCAATGCGGGAACCGGGCGGCATGGAGATCGCGACTGCGGCATGTAAAAAATTGGGTGAGCGCCACAAACAACATATCGCCGTGTACGGAGCAGAAAATGATAAACGTTTGACTGGGCGACACGAGACGTGCGATATCAACACGTTCCGCTATGGAGTTTCTGATCGCGGGGCATCCATCCGTATTCCGATGGCAACAGCAAATCAGGGATACGGCTATATTGAAGACCGTCGTCCGGCGGCGAGCATGGATCCGTATAAAGTTTGCACCGCGCTTATTGAAACCGTCTGTGGTGATGGGTTTACTCCACCACAAGACTGGATTGAAATTATTTTATGAAGAACTATTTATATCTCCTCGGCGTATTCGTTCTTTTAGTCGGTGTGTTCATATTTTGGAAATTGCGATCCCCAAAAATAGTGAGTGAGCAGTCAACGACACCAAAAGAAAATCCTGCTACTGTACGAAGCAAGACATACACTACGTTTCCGGGTGTATTGCCAGAAGCCGAGCGTAATGACAAAAAAGTACGTATTGTAACCGCGAAAGGGGAGATTGTTTTTGAAGTGTTTGGAAATGAAGCGCCGAAAGCAGCAAGTAATTTTTTGACACTCGCACGCGAGGGATTCTATAACGGCCTCACCTTTCATCGCCGTGAAGAAGGGTTTGTGATTCAGGGTGGGGATCCGAATGGCAATGGTATGGGTGGACCGGGGTATAAATTCGAAGATGAACCGGTAAAGCGTGCGTACACGAAGGGCATTGTTGCCATGGCAAACGCTGGTCCAAACACCAATGGATCACAATTCTTCATTATGCTTGATGATGCATCTTTCCTGCCCCCGAACTATACGATTTTTGGCGTGGTGATTTCTGGACAAGATGTCGTGGACCGCATACACGTAGGGGATGTGATGGAGCGAGTGACGGTGGAGTAATATGAAAGTATTTGTGGGTTTATCAGGTGGAGTGGATTCCTCTGTCGCAGCGGCCCTCTTGCAAAAAGAGGGCCATGTTGTGCGTGGCGTGTATTTGAAAGTGTGGTCGCCGGATTTGGAGGATTTAATGCAGGGCTGTCCGTGGGAGGAGGATGTTCGGTATGCGAGCGCGGTTGCAGAGCACTTAAAAATTCCATTTGAAGTGTGGGATGTGTCGCGGGAATATTACGAGAAGGTAGTGTCGTATTTTTTTGCGGAGTATGAAGCAGGGCGGACGCCGAACCCGGACATCATGTGTAATCGGGAAATCAAGTTTGGGATTTTTTTGAAGCGCGCGCTTGCAGAGGGTGCGGACGCAATTGCTACTGGACATTATGTTCGATTAACTCATGGTTCGGGGTCCTGCCACGCTACACCCCCATCCGACCGCATCGGTCAGGGACCTGCTGGGGCGGGCGGTGGGACCCCCTCCGCGTGTCACCCCTATGCGCTTCTCAAAGCGAAGGACTTAAATAAAGATCAAAGTTATTTTCTCTATTCACTTACTCAAGAGCAATTACGTTACGTGCTGTTTCCAATTGGTGAGTATACGAAGACGGAGGTGCGGAAAATGGCAAAAGAGTGGGGGTTGCCGACGGCGAATCGCAAGGACAGCCAAGGATTATGTTTTTTGGGGAAGATTCCGGTGCGAGATTTTTTGAAGACGCGATTAGCGCCGCGAGAGGGTGCACTCGTAACCACAAGCGGGGAAGTGGTGGGAACGCATGAAGGGGCGCACTACATGACAATCGGCCAGCGTCATGGCATCGGAAGTCCGGGTGGCGGAACACCGTATTTTGTTGTAGAGAAAAATGTTGTAGCGAATAGAGTTATTGTTGCGCAAGGGAAAGAGGACGCGGCGCTGTATCGTAAAGAAGCATTTCTTGAGAGTATTCATTGGATTTCCCGTGATGTGCAAACTTTTCCTCTTGACTGCAAGGCAAGAATACGCTATCGTCAAGCGTTGCAGGAGGCGACAGTGAAGAGAGCGGGAGAGGGGGTTACCGTCGAGTTCAAAAACCCGCAACGCGCAGTTACGCCCGGGCAGGCATGTGTTTTCTATCAGGGAGAACACATGCTTGGCGGCGGCGTGATTGTTTGAGGAGGGGAAGACGTGATCTGGCAAGCGTATCTTTTTTACGGCATTACAGGCACGGTTATCCTTGGGTGCGTTATTGCCCTTGGATGTGCAGTGTGGGCTACGATACGAGAAATCCGTAGTAAAGACTGAAAGCCGGGGAATGCCTATGGAAAACTTCTTGATGTATGGGATTGGAGTCCCCGCGATGATCGGCATCGCAGTGTTTTATGTTTTTTTCGCTAAAGACTACGCTCGCCGATTCTATTCGTGGGTGTTTGTCCGAGAGTACATCATGACCTCGGACACGATCATAAGCGTTGTCGGCTGGTGGAAGATGTACGCAAAGGAACGGGTTTCACCACCGGACGTCGTGCACTGGTCTCCGGAGGGAGACACAGAAGACGACGGCGAGTGGTGGAAGAAAGGTTGAGTAGCGCGAGGGTGGGTTCCGGCACGGTGTCGGAATTGAGGAGGGATGGACCGGGGGATCAAAAGAAGGAGGTATCGCCCATGTCTGGTTCGTCCCAAGAAGAGAAGGGGATTCGTTGTCCGAAGTGCAAAGGGAAGGCGAAGGTCGTCGACAGTCGTGCCGTCAAAGACGGAATCCGGCGTCGTCGGGAATGCTGCAGCTGCGGCATTCGCTGGACGAACTACGAGTGGGCAAATGACGAGTCGTTACTTGCCCTTCATGTCCGTCTGCGGCACGGCAAACTTTCCATCGAAAAGGTGGAGAACAATCCGAACGCTGCGTGAAAATGATTGCGGGGTGGTCTCGCAATCCTCTTTCTGAAAGGTTTCGATAGTTAAGGAGGGGCGATGGGAAAGACAGTGGCGTTTTTGCTCTATTGGCCTGGGTGGTTATTGCTCTTCGCGATCGGAGTCGCGCTCGGGGTCTGGCATTATCGTAGGAGCCTCGGTCGAGAGAAGCGGATGGAGCGCGCGCATCAACGGCGTGTCGCACATGGATGGCCATTCGAATTATAAAGCTTTATTATCTTCCTCACGCGAAAGCGTGAAGAGTGATACGTCTGCGAAAGCGTGACCGGGGGATCAAGAGAGGGTGTTTTGGAGAAAGTTTCTGGGGTATGTTACGGCGCCTTCATCCTCCGGATGGATGATGCTCGGCGTTTCGTACTGCCGGTCGCGTTGCGCGAAGTATTCGGGGAGCAGTCAGTCTGCGCAACGAATCTTTGCATCTACGCGGATACGCAGGCATGGGAAAGGAAAGGAGGGAGAAGCAAGATCGTCATGCCGTTGCGTATTGATAGAGTTTGGCGGACGTATATCCCACTCGAACTGCGATCGTATTTTACCGAAAAAACGGTCGTGCTCGTGTGGGAAAACGATGTGCTTGAGCTCTGGACCAAGGAGAGATGGAAGGAGCATTTGGGCGAGGTGATTGAGACCGCTTGACGCTTTTTACTCCTTCTGTTATGCTCCTTTCTGATACTAATCAGATCGTTCTTTATTCGGGAGGGTGAGTGAAAGTCAGAGGTGCGGTTACTGCTTAAGTCGCCGTTTGTTGGATTCCTTATAAAGGTTCTGTGGATGGGAGAATTTATTTTTCTTTCTCCAATGGCAATGCCTTAAACAGAACCCGTGCTTTCTGGACCTACCAGCGAGCGAAAGGAATCCCTTGCCAAATGGGCTTTTAACCCATGCGGGATAAACGTATGCGCACTTAGGAACCGGCAGCAACTGGCTGTCTTTTACAGGGGATTCTTGAAGAAAGGCATACTATCCATATAAGAAAAGAAATTTTCTTGTCACGATAGTATATGCTCAACTTTATAAATGGACCCCTGCAGAAGAAAAGACTGAAATTCACTCTCCCATTTTGTATCCCTGGGTGGAGCATTGCGTGTTAATTCGGGAAGGTTAACAACGCCGTGTTTCACCCGGGTTCTTTTTTTGTAACTTGCTTTTTTCCGTCAAAGTATTAGGGTAAAAGTAGATACTGTGAATTACGAAACTCCGGTTTTCCCCTCCCTTGATGGGAGGGGACTAAGGGGAGGGTGTGTAAAAAAAGCCCCTTATTTCCACCCTCACCCTAACCCTCTCCCATTGAGGGAGAGGGAATAAAGAGAGTTTCGTAATTCACAGTAGATATGAAAAAATATTTGTATACCATCGTATTACTGGGCATTTTGCTCTTGCCTTCGTATAGCAATGCCGCATACGACATGTCATTTTCCATGGGGTTTAATTTTCCCTCATGGTGGTTTGATTCGTACAGCCAGTCGTGGTCTGATGATTCGTTTCGTGAGATGCTCGCGACAAAGCCGAACGTGGTTGCGGTCGAGCCGTTTTGGTATCAAACGGATCAGTTCGCAACGACGATGCGCGCGCATCGAGATCGCACTGCGACAGACGCGAGCGTCGAGCATGTCATTGCGCTCGCACATGATAACGGATTAAAGGTTATGCTGAAGCCGTATGTGGATGCAGAGAACGGCGTGTGGCGCGGACAGTTTCAGCCGTCGAATCCGACAGCATGGTTTGCAAGCTATAAAAGTTTTGCGGTGTATTACGCAAAGATGGCTGAACGTTTGCGTGTCGCATCGTATGTCATTGGTTCAGAGTACGCTACCCTTTCCACTCCGCAGTATGCGGAAAAGTGGCGCGACATCATTCGCGCGGTTCGGCAGGAATATCACGGCGCAATCGGCTATGGAGCGAACTGGGGGACGAAGGGGAATGCGGAGTATGAAAAAATAAATTGGTGGGACGCGCTTGATTTTATCGGCATTCAGGCGTACTTTCCCGTGTCTACAACGAATGCCTCGAGATTTGCCGACATGCGTTCGGGGTGGAAGAGTATCCAATACGAAGGGAGAGAAGAGCGGTGGATTGATCAGATAACTGCGGTGCATGACCGATACCAAAAGCCGGTGATTTTTACTGAAGCGGGATACAAAAGTTGCGACGGCGGCACACGCATCACCTGGTGGTGCAATCCGGTTGCAAAAGTGGATCTGCAGGAACAAGCAGACGGCATTGAGGCGCTCTTAGATACATGGAAAGATACGCCGTGGGTGACGGGCATTGTTTGGTGGATGTGGAATATTAAGCCGTGGATTGGCGGAACGACGGATAAAGATCATAATTTGAATAGAAAAAAACCAGCGCTTGATGTTCTGGTAAAGTATTGGGGTGTTGTAACAGCTCCGGTACTTCCACCGCCGAGCATTCCCCCAAGCGCGCCACCGGAACTTCCGCAACCAGTGAAAGGAGAACCAGGAGAGCCAAGTGTTACAACAGAACCGGTAAAATCCGAGCGCGATGTTACGGCCCCCGGAGCGCCAACGAATGTTGTATTGCAGGAACATGATGGCGTAATTACGATTACGTGGCACGATCCATCGGACGATGATCTTGCGAGTATGATGATTCTTCGGAATCGCGGAGGGACAACACCGGTTGATGGGGGGAAGATCTATGGGCGCGTTGCGCGAGGTGTACAGACATTTATTGATACGCAAGGAGGGCGCGGTGTTCTCTATCGTTATGTGATTCGCGCAGAAGACGCAAAAGGGAACGTCGATTTCAACGAGGAAGTTTATGCAATAACCATCCCTCTTGCTTTGGCACCACAGTTTGCGGCGCCTGTCCCGGGTGGATTTACCCCTGTGCTCCCTTTGCCGAAGGTTCGGACATTGTTTGCAGCAGAAGCGGCACCCACACCACTTTTTACTGCGCCAGATCGTCCATCATTCTATGGCGTGATGCGTAAAAGTAGCAGGGAAGAAAAAGTAGCGGAAAAGCGCATGTGGAATGCCGTTGGAAAATCCTTTGGTTGGCGTCGTCCTAAACTTAAACCTGGTGAATGGACGACAGCCCTGCGCGCCTATATATACGGCGGGTATCCCATTGACACTATCCGTAATTTCCTGCATCATAAACGAGGTGTCGTGATTCATCCGACAAAGCGGTGGAAGCGTTAGGAATTTTTTAGGAGGGTAGTGGATGGAGAAGCCAAAAGTGCTCATCGTGGAGGACGAGGAGCTGTTCGTTAAGGCATGGATGGGTCTTCTCAAGAATGAGGTAGAGATCGTTTCGTCAAGCACGATCGAAGACGCGGAGCGCATCGTGGGAGGATCGCTCGATTTTGCGCTCATGGTCGTTGATTGCTGTGTACCGGGTAATAAGCCCAATACGCAAGCGCTTGTACGGTTGATCCGCGAGAAAGGGTTTAAAGAACCTATCATTGCGAAGTCAACCGACTCCTCATTTACAACGGCGCTTCTCAATGATGGCGCGAGTCATCGCGCGGCACCATGGGAGGTCCCGCCGCTTATACGGAATCTCCTTTTCGGCACCGCGCCGAGGTAAAGATATCGAGGCCCGGCTGTACGTTTACAACGGGCTTCTTCAATTTAAAAACTTTTCTTTTTTCTTTCATTTTGCTATCATTCTTTGCATGATGACCTCAAACGAACTCCGTGAAAAGTATTTACGATTTTTTAAAGAGAAGGGGCATACGGTGATCCCTTCCGCTTCTTTGATTCCGGAAAATGATCCGACGGTGTTGTTTACGACCGCCGGGATGCATCCGCTCGTGCCGTATCTTTTAGGTGAACCGCATCCGGGGGGCAAGCGGTTGGCGAATGCGCAAAAATCGGTGCGTACGCAGGATATTGACGAGGTCGGGGACAATCGCCACGACACATTTTTTGAGATGCTGGGGAACTGGTCTTTGGGTGACTACTTTAAGAAAGACGCAATCCAGTGGAGCTGGGAGTTTTTGGCTGCAAAAAAATGGCTTGGCATTGATCCGAAGAAGCTTGCGGTGTCGGTATTTGAAGGGGATGCTGATGCCCCGCGCGATGAAGAGTCAGCGAACATCTGGAAGTCGGTGGGTGTTCCGGAGCATAAGATCGCCTATCTTCCGAAGAAAAATAATTGGTGGGGGCCAGCAGGGCAAACAGGGCCATGCGGGCCGGACACGGAAATGTTTTATTGGACTGGGGAAGGAGAGTATCCGCCGGAGTCGAGCAACCCCGCAACGGACGAAGACAATTGGCTCGAGATTTGGAACGACGTCTTCATGCAATACAATAAAGTCGTAAAGTCTGTAAAGTCGAAAGTCGAAAGTCAGGGGTCGGAATATGAGTTTGTTCCGTTAAGGCAAAAAAATGTTGATACCGGGATGGGCTTGGAGCGGACGCTTGTTGCATTGAACGGATATCACGATGTTTTTCAAATTGATACGTTTTGGCCACTTATTCAAAAAGTTGAGCAATTATCGGGGAAACAGTATCAATCTTATGAGGTCGGACCTCGTAAGATTGAGCAACGGGCGATGCGGATTGTCGCGGATCATTTGCGCACGGCGACGATGATTATGGCGGATGATCGTGGGATCGTTCCCTCGAACGTGGATCAAGGGTATGTAGTGCGGCGATTGATACGGCGGGCGATTCGCTATGCTCGGCAGTTGGGGCTCAAGGGTAAATTTTGTGCGGACGTTGCAAGCGCCGTTGTTACAATTTTTCGTGACGTATATCCGGAAGTGGAGCGTAATAAAGAAAAAGTATTTGCCGAGCTTATAAAAGAAGAAGAGAAGTTTGATCGGACACTCGAAAAGGGATTGAAAAAACTTGAGAGTCTTATACGTATCGGAAAGATCGAGCGGATAGAAGAAGGGCAGGAGTATCCTATCTTTAACCGCGTTGATGCAAAACGGGCATTTGATATTTATCAAACATATGGTTTTCCATTGGAAATGATCCAGGAGGAGCTTGCGCGAAGAGCACTTGTAGTAGATGAAAAAGAATTTAAAAAAGAGTTTGACGAATATTTCAAAAAACACCAAGACCTCTCTCGCGCCGGCGCGACGCAGAAATTCGCCGGCGGACTTGCGGATCACTCGTGGGAAGTTGTTCGCCAACATACGGCAACGCATCTTGTCCATCAGGCGCTACGCGATGTGCTGGGGAATCATGTGTATCAAAAGGGGAGTAATATCACGAAAGAGCGCTTGCGATTTGATTTTATCCATCCGAATAAGATGACGCCGGAAGAAATAAAGAAAGCGGAAGATATTGTGAATGAGCAAGTACGTCGCGATCTTCCCGTGCATTTTGAGATGCTCACCGTTGAAGAGGCGAAAACTCGTGGTGCTATTGGGCTTTTTGATGACAAGTATGCAGAGCTTGGCGCAAAGATTAAAGTGTATTTTATGGGTGACCCTTCGACAAGCTCAGGGCATAGTTATTTTTCAGTGGAAATTTGCGGTGGGCCACATGTGGAGCACACAGGGCAGGTGGGGAAATTTAAAATTGTGAAAGAAGAGGCGGTATCTGCTGGCATACGGCGCATTAAAGCTATTGTCGAATGAACGGTGACGTTGTTCTTTTTGTTCTCGCAATGCAGCTTTTGACCGCATTGTGTTTTTTTATTCTCGTGTCATATTTTGGCTACGTACTTTGGACAATGCGAAGAGAGTTGCCGTACGTGCCAACGCCGTATTCCATCATTCGTCGCATGATTGCGCTCGCGGGCATTCAGACGCATGACCGCGTGGTAGACCTTGGATCAGGAACAGGTCGCATCGTTCTTGAGGTCGCGCGACAATATCCGGTAACTGTTGTCGGCGTTGAATTGTCACCTATGCTTTTAGCGGCATCGCGATTACGGCAACTCTGTACGCGTCAACGGGGGAGTGTCACGTGGGAGAAGCAAAATCTTTTTATTTATCCACTCGATGGTGTTACGGTGGTGTTTTGTTTTTTGATTACAAGTGTTCTGACACGCTTAGCGCTGCGGTTTGAACAGTTACCGAATGGGGCGCGGATTGTATCGTATAAATTTTCCATTCCACTTTCTTCAAATTGGAAAAGTGAAATGATTCCTATCGGCAAGAACGATCGCATCTATTGCTATACGAAGACTTTCTAAAGGAGTATACTTGTGTATATCTAATCATTTTTAATAAAATTTATGCGTATTTTTTCGATACTCATAGCGTTTTTTACAGCGTTTTTGCTTGCCGGGAACGCCTCTGCTGCGGGGATTTTCGGCGCAAAACTCCCACCGCTTGAGGCAGTAAAACAGGTGTATGCGCAGCAATTAGAAGAAGAAGAGGCGATGGAAGAGGAATCAGTGGAGCCGCGCGATTTTGTCGATCTACAGGAGATTAAAAATGAGATTCGGCAGACAAATGATCAGCTCCGTGAAGTGAAGCGATTACTTTCTTCTACGAAGCGCCAGAAAATGACAAAGGAATTTCAAGAACTTACAGCGCTTCAAAAAATAGTCCTTGATTTCCAAAAGAAGATCAAAGCATTAAAGCCAGATACCGACGGAGCGCGCGATATTCTTGAGGAGTATCGTGATTCAGGGATCTGGGACTCATTTAATGATATTCGGCGGCGCGTGGATTTGCCGAAGGAACTCGCTGGTATCAAGAGAAGTCTTACTACTGTCGAAAAACTCATGAAGCAGAAGCAAGTACTGAAAGCGTTTGTTGCACTTGGTGGTGATGTTGAGAGTGTGCAGGCGGTTGTTGAAACGATGCGGGGTGCGTATGATGCTGCGACGCAAGCAATGGCAAACGCAGATGTTGAGGCAGTCGATGACGCGCTTATGGATATTCGTGAAGGCGGGCACCCTGGTGAGCTTGGAGGGATGATTCGTGGAATGCAAGATTTTTCTCGTCGATTAAAGATGGTTCGTGATCCAGAAATTCGCGATGGGATTAAGGATTTTATTAAACCGATTATTGTTGCATTGAATGAAGGGGATATTCGTGAAGCGCGCATGACGGCGGATGAACTTGGCCCGCAGATAGATAAGATTATGCAAAAGGCAGTGAAAGTTGGGAAGAAGGAACGGGGTTCATTCTTGAAAAAAATCGCAGCTCTTGAGCAGTTGATTAGCGATCGGTTGCAAGTGCAGGGGCAGAAGGGCGGAGAAGGGGAAGAAGACGAATCAACAGAAGGCGAGGGCGGATAATCCTACTAAAATACCGAAAAATCCTCCGATAGACATCGGGGGATTTTTTTGTTATGGTAGGGGGAGTTGCGGGCTGTCGTATACCGGTAGTACGTGCCCTTCGGGAGGGTAAAGACCGGGTTCAATTCCCGGCAGCCCGAAAAATTCAGACATTTTGAAAATTCTAACGATGAGATGAGGTGGGGAAAACTTCGTTGACACGGATTTTGTAGCATGATATTTCTTGTGCATGAGGTTTAAAAAATAAAAATATCTATGGCATATTTATGCCCAGAGTGTGGTTACGAGCAAGATGACGCAGGTGACTGCCCATCCTGCCAAGTACCACTGGAGAGCGACGAAAGCGAAGAAAAGGAAGAAGGGGACACTGAAGATGAAGAATAAAATCACATGGGCGCCATGCATCACATGGCGCCCATGTGATTTACGGGTATGCACATTACGGTAAAAGTAATTCCCAATGCACCGCGGAGCGCAGTGCGTGGGACCATGGCTGACGGGACATTAAAAATCGCTATTGCTGCACCACCGGAAAAGGGGAAGGCAAATGCGGAGCTTATTCGTTTTCTTGCAGGGCATTTCCATATTGCAAAGGAACGTATTATAATTAAAAGAGGTTTAACAAGTAATAAGAAAATAATCTATGTGTCATGATTCAAAGTGGTCCTGCGGACCAAAGTGCGGGAAGGGTATGCACATGCTCTCTGGGCTTCTTTGGCTTGGAGGAGTTGTTGCGCTTATCCTTGCGTGGGTGGCAACACAAAACGGGATCGCCTGGGGACAAGATGCAGAGCATTGGTACCAGGATGTGACTGCCCTCGTAGGACTTGGCCTTTTGTCGTCACTGCTCGCCGTGTATCATGCATTAAAGAAATGTGGCGGATCTTCGGGAGATGAAAAGGCGGGCGAAGGATCGTGTTGTGACGGCGGCAAGTGCGACCATAAATAAAGGGGAAGTTTACGGAGTCTTTACAAGGTGCCCATGTATACATGGGCACCTTGTATGTTATAGTTGAGGCATTATGCAAGAATCAATTGCGCCACTTGCCGAGCGTCTGCGACCAAAAAACTTCGACGAATTTTTCGGACAAGAAGAATTGGTTGGCGAGGGAAAATTTTTGCGCGAGCTTATTCGTCAGGACAACGTTCCCTCGATGATTTTTTGGGGGCCGCCGGGAACCGGCAAGACAACACTCGCGCATTTGATTGCGCATGAGACAAAAGCGAATTTTCAAGAGCTCTCGGCGGTTGGATCGGGCGTAGTTGAATTGCGGAAGATTGTTGCAGATGCCGAGAAGCTGAAAAATTTTAATGGCAAGCGGACAATACTTTTCATCGACGAAATTCATCGCTGGAACAAGGCGCAACAGGACGCGCTTTTGCCGCATGTCGAACGAGGGGTCGTGACACTCATCGGCGCAACAACGGAGAATCCGAGTTTCGAGGTGATTAGTCCTTTGTTGTCGCGAACGCGTGTTTTTATATTACAGCCGCTTTCTGCTATAGCGCTTGAACGGATTCTCGACAATGCTTTGAAAGCTGTCGGCGCGAAAGCGGGCAAAGACGCGATACATTTTCTTGTGCAGTCGGCAAACGGTGATGCGCGTATTGCGTTGACCGCGCTTGACATCGCGGTGAAAATGTCGCCGAGTATTTCAATTGAAACACTCAAAGCTGTTTTCCAAAAGACGCATTTGTTGTATGATAGAGCAGGAGACGAACATTATAATACGATATCGGCATTTATTAAGTCTTTGCGTGGTTCTGATGCGGATGCGGCGTTGTATTACTGTGCGCGAATGCTTGCGGCAGGAGAGGATCCATTGTTTATCGCGCGGCGTATGGTCGTGCTCGCATCGGAAGATATTAGTAATGCCGATCCGCATGCGTTGCCCTTAGCGGTTGCCACAATGCAGGCAGTGCACATGATTGGGATGCCGGAGGCAAGAATCATTTTGGCGCAGACGGTCGTGTATCTTGCGAAGGCGCCAAAATCCAATGCATCCTATAAGGCAATCCTTGCCGCGGAGGAAGACGTCAAAAATCATTTGAATCTCGCAATCCCGCTTCATCTTCGCAATGCGCCGACCGAACTTATGAAAGAACTGGGATATGGGAAGGAGTATACCTATACGCATGACAACCCTGACGCGAAGCAAAAATTTTTACCGGAGGAGCTTGTTGGGAAAAAATATTATCATCCGGAGTCGAAGAATTGAGTAATGTAAAATGCAAAGATCAAAAATCAAAATTATAATGCAAAATGATAAAATTATTTTTTACATTTTAAATTGTCATTTTCCATTTTGATTTTTCAACTTTAAATTTATTATGACGGATGAACGTTGGCAAGAGGTTGTCGGACATATCAAAGATACGTTTAACGTTCTTGAAGAAGGAAAGTACGATCGTGATGGCATGCCCGGATTTGTAGAGTTCATTTGTTTTATAGCGCCGGAGGACAAGAAGATGAAGTTGGAGCGCGTGACACACCCATTGGTGACCGGAAAAAAAACACTTGGCTCTCGTCGTATTGGAGGAAGCACGTCTGTCGAATATGAGTATTCAGATACCGAAATGGTACACAAGATTTCTGCGTGGCAATGGGACGCGGTGAATAACGCATGGCAAGAAATCAAAGCGCAAAACTTTCTTTAAGAATTTTTAAATTTTTATACATATGTCACGACATAATGTGATCATGGGAGGGCTCATTGCCGCAGCAGCGTTAACGTTGCTCTATGCGGTTGAAGGGTATCTTGTCGGAATTTTTTCTGGCGCGCCGTCCGTACCATTACAACGCCTTATGGGCGCGTATTGGTATTTGTGGCTTATTGTTGCAAACCTTATTGTCGGACTTGTCCTTTCCTTTTTCTACACGATTTTTGGGAGAGGAATTAGCGGCTCGCATGGTATGCGAGGGTTGAAGTATGGATTTGGTGTGTGGGCAGTTGCGACAGTTTTTTATCCGCCGCTTCTTTATGCAAACGTCGCGCTTCCATTTTGGTTGATCAGTGGGTGGGTTGTCGGAAGTCTTGTAAATCTTCTTGTGCTTGGATATATCTTCGGACTCTTAGTGGATATCCGAGAGTGAAAATTCGTCGGGATATTTATTAAATGGCAAAAACAAAAAAGACCATTCGAAAAATTATCTGGGATACAGAACGAGGTGTGGGCGTTGCGCGCGAATATACGCCACGCGTGTCATTTTTTTCGTTGAATGAAAGAGATCAGGTAACAGAGAATGACAAGGGTGCCCCTTGTCGCGACAAGGGGCACCCTTGTATAGTGGAAGTTCCTGCTCGCGATCCAAAAGAATTTTCACCGCACGTTCTTGATTTGCGGCACATGCATACAGCTATGGCGGGAGTGCCGATGTCGCCTCCTTCTTTTATCTCTCGCTTTTTTTCTGTATGGAAGAAGAGAAAACGAGCATTGCCTGATCACATGGTCGCTCCGCTTGCGAGTGGCAGTTCTCCGCGTCTCCCGGCGATTCATGCGCACGATATTGCAGAGCATTTTTCTCCTCGAGGCCGAGCATGGGGAGAGGGGGATTGGAACGATCTTGATCCGGCGATGCTCATTCAAAAATATGTATTTCTTTCAGAGTTGAGTATCGGTATTCCGTTACTTCTTCTTGCTCATTGTTGTATCGTATTGCGCCCAATAGCATCTTTTCTTTTTGCTTCCCTCTTTTCTCTTGTTGCGTGGATCGGGCGACCATTGCACCTACTTCGCGTATTCGCGAGTACCTTTCGATATGCGATTCGTCGTATGCGCATTGAATGGGACTCGTTGGCCATGCCGAGAGCTACTTCTCTTGCAGTCGCTCCTGTTCTCGTTTCTCCCGCACTACCACGAAAAACACATCGCCGTACACTTTCTGTTTTCATTATCCTTGCGCTTGTTTTGAGTATACCGTTTCATGCGTTTTCATCGTACCAACCGATTATCCCGAACGTGCACAATGTACAACAAAAAGGAATAGCAACTTTTGCGCACGCCAATACAGCGCTCGCCCTCATGAAACAGGGCGCATGGCGTGACGCGCAAAACGAATGGGCAGCATTGAAACAAGGAAGTCAAGCATTAGCGTCGAGTCTCTATCTTACGAATCCTCTTATCGGAGGGCTGGGGAGCATTTTTTCTTCGCGCATACGCACGGGACGCGCAATCGTCACCGTGGCAACAGCATTTGCCGATGCGGGAAATGCAGCGGCAATGATGGGAGAGATAGCGGCACGAGACTCTACGCTCTCTGATCGATTGGTGCGTATTGAGCCACTCTTTAATGATTTTGCGTCTGCGATTGATCGTATTGACGCGAGCATGCCTTCCATTGATGTTGCGTATCTCCCCTCTGAATTACGAGAACATGTTGCACGCATTCCTCCGTTACTCGACGAAGCAAAAGGCATGATCCGCCGTATTGAGGGCATCATTGGGGTTCTTCCTGCGCTTTTGGGACATGATCATCCGATGCGGTATCTTGTACTTTTCCAAAATGATGCAGAAGCGCGTCCAACCGGCGGGTTTATTGGTAGTATCGGGATTGTTGATATTGAAAAAGGGAATGTACGTAAGATCTATATGCCGACGGGTGGGAGTTATGATGTGCAAGGCGCGCTTCGCGTCAATTATCGCTCGCCCGAACCGTTGCAGTATGTGAATCCACGTTTTGAATTTCACGATGCAAATTGGTGGCCGGATTTTCCTACATCAGCGCGAAAGCTCTTGGCGCTTTGGGATAATGCGCAGGAGCCGACGGTTGATGGAGTGATCGCCGTGAATGCGTCGTTCTTTGAACGATTGCTTACAATCGTGGGACCTGTTGAAATGCCGGCTTACGGAAAACGCATTGACGCAGAGAATTTTTTCTTTGAGACGCAAAAGGCAGTAGAACTCGAGTATGATCGAAAAGCAAATACGCCAAAAAAGTTTTTACGTGACCTCGCAACAGTGGTCATAGAAAAACTTGGTGTAAGTGGGAACGCTGCATTACTCCCGATTGCTCTTGCGTTTCTTGATGCAATACCAGAGCGCGATATACAGGCCTATCTTATTGATCCCGCACTTCAGCAAAAAGTGGTGGGCGCGCGATTGAGTGGGGCGTTTATGCCGCTTGCCCCCTCGGAAGATGCGCTCCGTATTGTGCGCACAAATATTGGCGGAGGAAAGACTGATCACGTCGTGCGTGATACCGTGACGCATACGACGACGATTGCGGATGATGGATCGATTGAGGACCAAGTAACGATCACGCGAGTTCACAACGGGAAACGCGGTGCGTTATTTCAAGGAGCGCGTAGTCGTGATTTTCTTCGCGTCTATGTGCCAAAAGGCGCAACATTAATTCGTGCCGATGGTTTTTCTTTACCGACACGTGCGCGCGAGATTCCGCCTGAAGAATATCGTGATGATCCCGATCTTGCATATTTTCGTACGGGCGCGATTGATCCGGAGCAACGCGTACAAGTGACGACAGAGGGTGATCGCACTTTTTTTGGCGGGTGGGTAGAGGTGAATCCCGGAGAAATAAAAACGATTGCGCTGACGTATCGATTACCGTTTTCTTTTACGAAAGAGCGCGTAGCCACCTATCGTCTTCGTCTTGAAAAACAGTCAGGTATACGTGGAATGACAATCATGCATCGCACCATTGCATCGCAAAATATCGTACTGCAAGAAGATACGTTGCCGGCACTCGCAAATCCAATTCCCTTAAAGTATGACATGACGTTGTTGCAAACATTCCGCTAGCCATGCCATTTTCTACTCGGCCTATTCGCCCCAAACGTCGAAGCACGAAAACAACGGATGATTTTGGAACGCCGTTACGGGCGATTTATGGTGACGACGAAGGGCATATTCGCGATATGTCACGATTTGAACACAGAAGCCGCCGCCGTACGCGTACCGTATTTATTATTTTTTTGATTCTTTTTACGTTTGTCGCCGGCGCAGGAGTGACAGGATTTTTTTTATTGCGCAATCAGGATCGTTTTAGCGGAGAAGGCGTGAGGGTGAAAGTGACTGCGCCAGAGCAAGTAACCTCTGGCGAAACAATGCGGTACAAAATTCAGTATACAAATAATGAACCACTTGTCCTTGGCAATGTTGAACTTACTGTTCGTTATCCACGTGGATTTACCGTAACCGAATCGCACCCAGAGCCATCGAATAAAACAGGGAGCGGGGGAACATGGCTTATTGGCACATTGCCACGTGGACGCGATGGCACGATCGAACTTGTTGGAACCCTTGTTGGCGCATTAAATGCGCAGGCAAATTTACAAGCGCTTTTAACATATAAACCCGCGAATTTCAATGCGGAATTCCAAGAAGTGGGGAGCGCAACAACAACCATTGCGAGCTCTATCCTTGCCGTAAAAATCCAAGGAGCAGATCGCGTTCTTCCCGACACCGAGACATTGTATACGATTGCATATGAGAATGCTGCCGACACGACCATCGCGCCAGTGGAAGTGCGCGTCAAACTCTCTAATGATTTTACGATTACCGGCACAAAGCCCGATCGCAGTGGGATTGCAACGCAATGGACATTTGATGCAATTGAAAAAAAGAAAAAAGGCGCCATTGAAATTCGTGGAAAATTTGCAAAAGATGCAAGCGGCGAACGGACCATTGGAGCGAGTATTGGTATTGGAAAGGGCGACGCGTTTTCTCTGCAAAAAGAAGATGTGTTCACGACAAACATCGTGAAAGGCGATCTTCTTGTTTCACTTGCGTTGAATGGATCGGGAACATCCGGAGCAGTGAATTTTGGCGATGCGCTCCAATATACTGTTGGCATAAAAAATAATTCCGATACTCCCATGGAAAACGTTGCGGTGCGTCTTCTTGTCGCTTCGCCGATTGTTGATTGGGGAGCGCTCGATGATAAAGCTCGCGGCGCGCGCGATGGAAGCACGATCACATGGACGAGAAGCAATGTACGCGATTTGCGTCTCCTTGATCCGGGAGAAGAGGTGCTTATCAATATGGGGCTTCGAGTGAAACGCACGAAAGAAGGATTGAACCTTGAGGATCTCGTGATGGAGAGTCGTGCAGAAGTTACGGTCGATAAAGCGGGGAAATTGCCGGTGCCGATTGTCGTGAATAGCAATACGATCATTACGCAAGTGAATAGTGATCTTGCTCTTGAGAATGAGGCGCGTTATTTTGCGGAAGATGGCACGAAAATTGGCGATGGGCCGCTTCCCCCGCGCGTGGGGCAAACGACGACGTATCGAGTGATTTGGACCGTGACTAACACACTTCATGAGTTATTGAGCGTAAAAGCGGCAACTATTCTTCCTCTTGATGTGTCGTTCGGCGCTGTTGGGCGTGTGTCACAAGGGACGCTTTTGTATAATCCGGATACGCGAGAGGTGAGCTGGACATTGCAGCGTTTGCAAACAACGACACCAAAAGCGACGATTGAATTTTCTGTTGTGGTGACGCCAACAAAAGAAGCGGTCGGGAAGATTTTGCCGTTGACTGGAGATATGACGCTTGCTAGCCGCGATAAAGCAACCGGCGCATTACTCACCATAAAAAAATCAAGCGTCAACACCGCGCTTGACGACGACGAGTTTGGGAGGGGCAAAGGCGTTGTAGGAGAGTAAGAGCAGAAAGGAGGGGAGTTAATAGATGGCACTCATCATGGGGTGGGGTTCACGCGAACTTTACCTTTTTTTGTTTTGATTCGAAAACCTCACGATCGTGAGGTTTTCGAATCAGAGGATTCTATGATACACTTAGAATAATATTATTTTCTCTATTGTGGAAAAGAAAATTTCTCGAAGAAAACAGTTGTTATGCGCGATTGCTGAAAATATGCATAGTGCAACCGTGGATTTTGTTGATTTAATCGCCGCGCTTACTGATCGTCGAAGTTATCGTCAATTAGCGGGCGGGAGCAGTCTTGATGGTGTGCGCGCGAGTTGGAGCCGTCGAGCAGAATATGAGCAACGGCAACTACTTGCCGTATTACAACGCCAAAAATGGATTACAATACAGCATGCAGCAGGAAATATTTCCGTTGTCCTTACGGAGAAGGGTAAGTCTATTATACGAAAAGAAAAAATACGATGCGCTCGAAAATGCGCGATCAATGAAGGTGTCCTTGTCACGTTCGATATTCCCGAGCGCGCTCGCGATGTGCGCGATCAGTTCCGTTCTTTCTTGAAGGAATGCGGTTTTCAAATTGTTGAACGCAGCGTATGGTTCAGTAATTGTGAGGTCTTTGACGAGATACGTGAATTTATTAAAGAAACGAAAAGCGAAAAATGGATTCATGTTTTTCGTGTGATGCATCCATCCTGAAATGATATTGATTCGAAAACCTCACGATCGTGAGGAAATCGAATCAACTTATTTTTTTGGTATTGCAATGATTGCTTGTGCATAATTCGCAGATGACTTTTTGATACATGTCTTTTATTCTTGAGCAGAAAAGCAAAAAGAGTAAAGCGAGGGCGGGGGTGCTCGAAACGGCACATGGGGATATTGCGACGCCGTTTTTTATGCCGATTGCGACTCGCGGAGCAGTGAAGAATGTGAGTGTCAGTGAATTAAAAGAGCTTGGCGCAGAAATTATTCTTTCAAACACGTATCACATGTTTTTGGAGCCCGGGCCTTCTCGTATCAAAAAACTTGGTGGCTTGCATGGGCTCATGGGGTGGGACAGGCCGATTTTGACAGACTCGGGCGGATATCAAGTTTTTTCACTTGCAACATCGTTTCGAAAAAAGATTAATGATCGTGGCGTGGTGTTTCGTTCGGAGCGCGATGGCACACGACACACATTCACGCCGGAGAGCGTTGTCGATATTCAGCGTGATTTGGGGAGCGATATTATGATGGTCTTGGATGAGTGTATTGGGTATCCGGCAACGAAGGATGAGGCGCGTGAGGCGATGCGGCGGACACATGTGTGGGCAGAGCGGTCGGTGCACTATGCGCGGCGTCGGCTCCACTGTTTTCCCATCTCCGACACGCTGCGGTTTCGGGAAAGTCAGTCGGTCTCGGCGCGGGAACCCTACGTGAGCGCGCCGCAACAACCGCACTCAAGCTCACGGCTTCCCATCGCCTCCGACCTGACTGCACTTTCATCGAAACCTCCGCTATTGTCGGATGCGGGAAAAGCAGTAGATCCGACCTTTATTCGTCAACTCCTTTTCGGCATCGTCCAAGGATCCGTTTATCCGGATCTAAGAAAAGAGAGTGCGAAGTTTTTAACGCAATTGCCGTTTGACGGGTATGCGATTGGAGGGTTGGCAGTGGGGGAGCCGCGGAAGAATATGTTTGCTATCTTGAAAACTGTTGAACCACTTTTGCCGGAGAATAAGCCACGGTATCTTATGGGAGTGGGGGAGCCGGAGGAAATTGTTGCAGCAGTGTACTCTGGCATTGATATGTTTGATTGCGTGATCCCGACACGCAATGCGCGGCATGGCGCATTGTATATTTGGAAAAAAGAAACACCCATTGGCGATTTTTACGAACGCATCAACATTAAAAATAAAAAATTTTCTACTGACAGAAAACCCATTGACCCAACATGCGATTGTATGACATGTCGGACAACCTCGCGCGCGTATGTTCGGCATCTTCTTCGCACAAACGAAATGCTCGGGCTTCGTCTGGCTTCAATCCACAATATCGCGTTTTATTTGACGCTTATGCGGCGGTTGCGCGAGGGAATTATCCGGGGGCGCATGTAGGAGAGAGAAAAATGTGATATACTAGACGCATGCAATCTCCTTTTGTTTTACGTCTTTTTTTCATAGTTTTTCGTGAAACGATTGTTGATTTTTTGTTCTTTCCCGTGTGGTGGTATACCAAAGGCGTTTTTCGTATTGGGAAAACAATCGGTCGCGCTATTGCTCGTCGTCAGCGCTCTCTGGCGCTTGGGCTTTGGATCGCGAATCTTTTTAAACCCATGTACGGGCAAGAAGATTGGCAGGGGAAGATTATTAGTTTCTTTTTTCGTTTGCTGATTCTTTTTTGGCGCACGATCCTTTTCTTTATATGGTTGGCGTGTATGGCGGTGGTTTTCTTTTTGTATCTCCTTTTACCCGCTCTTGCTATCTACGGCATAATTGCGAACTTCAATGGTTAATATACCTCCTGCGTTATTTGGCTGCCCGAGCTGTGGTGGCAAAGGTGTGCGTGAAGCAAAGCGATGTTCGGATTGCAATGGTCGGGCTGTCTTCGCGTGGTTTGACGGACTTTTGTTATTTTTCAGTCGCGCGCTTGATCCAACGAGCATTACGCTAGCGCGATATCAATCCTTTATTCGCGGCGCCTTGAATGGCGTACTGGTGCTGTACGGCCTTTGTGGATTTTTATTTTTTGCTTTTGCGACCATTGGCATACTTCCGCGCACGAGCGGAGTTGCGTTTTTATTTTGGAGTTCGTTATTACTTGATCTTTTTGCGTATCGGCGACTCGTACACGATACCGAAGAGTATGCAGAAATTCCCTTGCATCGATATGGGGAAACAACCATTGCCGGCGTTGCGCCGCGTGATTGGTCATCCTTGAAGTCAATTGAGAAAAAAAATCATTTTGATATTGCGCGAGCATTTACTCCTGAAGCGCACAAGGCCGTGCGGCGCGCCGTACAGATTGCCGATCGTTTGCACCATGCGCGGGTGAAGCCACTGCATCTTTTTGCAAGTTTGATTTCCGCGCGCGCGGTTGGGATTATTTTTGGGCGGCTTGGCGTTGCTTCCGATCAGATCACGAGCAAGCTTAAACATTTTCTGCAATTGGAAGAGCGGGGTATCGCTTCAATTGATCCAGCGTTTTATCATATTTTTTTCTCTGCATATGCGGAAGCGATTGCAAAACGACGACGGCGCATTGATGTCACGGAATTGCTTGCGGTTCTTGCGCATGACGATGAGACAAGTATGCAGATCCTTTTTGACCTTGATGCCGCAGGAGAGAAAATGCAAAACGTTATTGCGTGGATTGCGCTTAAAGAAAATCTTCGACGGCAGTATATTTCATTCCGAAAAAAAGCGCGAGCAAAGCCCGGGGGCGATGTTGATCGCGCAATGACCGCCGTTGCAACGCCCTTGCTCGACCGCGTGAGCCATGATTTGACGCGTCTTGCGCGCAATGGCTATTTAGCGCCTTGCGTTGGTCGCGACCGCGAGATCGAAGAGATACTGCGTATTTTTGAGAGTGGACGCCAAAATGTACTCCTTATTGGGAATCCGGGAACAGGGAAAACAGCAATTGTCGAAGGCATTGCGCAACGCATGGTTGAGGAAGATGTCCCTGAAGTACTCTTCGATAAACGTCTCGTCAGTCTTTCCGTGCCTAATCTTCTTTCCGGCGCAGCGGCATCCGGTGAACTGGAAGGACGGTTGCAAGAACTTATGTACGAAATTGTTCGCGCAGGCAATGTTGTTCTCTTTATTGACGGCATTCATGAACTTGTTGGCGCGTCGACAACCGGTGGCGGGGGGTTTGACCTTTCGCAAGTATTAACATCCGTGCTCGAGAAGCATGCATTCATCGCCATTGGCGCAACATCGCCGCAAGAGCATAAACGCTATCTTGAAAAGGTCGGCTCATTTTCGGTTGTCTTTCAGGCAGTGCGTATTGATGAAATGGATGTCGCAAATACGATTTTCGTGCTCGAGTCAAAAGTGGGTGGTATAGAATATAAAAACGGTGTGTACTTCTCGTACGACGCCATTGAAAAAGTCGCAACGCTTTCACATACCTATATTCAGGATCGCTATCTCCCCGATAAAGCGTTAAAGATCCTTGAGGAGGTAGCGGTGTATGTACGGAAGAAGAAAGGAAAAAATACGATTGTTGCCGGCGAAGATGTTGCGGAGCTTATTTCTGAAAAAACGAAGATTCCGATTACAAAGGTAGGCACGGGAGAAAAGGAAAAACTGTTGCACCTCGAAGAAGAAATGCACAAACGGGTGATTGGACAAGAAGAGGCGGTGACCGCTGTTGCATCGGCGCTACGAAGGGCGCGTACGGGACTTCGCGATGTGAAGCGCCCAATTGCCAACTTTTTATTCTTGGGACCAACGGGTGTCGGGAAAACTGAACTTGCGAAGACACTGGCAGAGGTGTACTTTGGCAATGAAGAAAACATGATTCGGCTCGATATGTCGGAGTATCAGGAGAAAAGTTCGCTTGATCGACTTCTCGGAACAACGAGCGGGGAGGGAGGATATCTTGCGGAGGCGGTGCGAAGGAATCCTTTTTCTCTTGTGCTTTTGGATGAAATTGAAAAAGCGCATCCGGATATTTTAAATATCTTTTTGCAAGTGATGGACGATGGTCGCATGACCGATGCGCAAGGACAGACTATTGATTTTACCAATGCGATTATTATCGCAACATCAAACGCCGGCGCGCAGTACATTCAGGATGCTGTTGCGAAGGGGACTGATCTTAAAGTATTGAAGGAGCAGCTGATGCGAGAGCAGTTGCGGCAGAATTTCCGCCCGGAATTTTTGAACCGTTTTGATGCGATTGTCCTTTTCCGGCCACTTAATTTTGAAGAAATTTTAACGATCACGAAACTCATGATTAAAAAGGTTGTGAAACAACTTGATGAAAAAGGAATTCTTTTTGACATTACGCCCGAAGCAGTGGAAGAGCTCGCAAAAACTGGATTTGATCCGTTGTTTGGCGCGCGTCCTTTGCGGCGAGCTGTTCAAGAAAAAGTTGATGACGCATTGGCGAATGTTTTATTGCAGGAGAATGTCGGGCGCGGAGATCGTTTGATTTTTGAAAAAGGCGGTATTATTCGCGTAGAGCGGAAAAATTGATCGGCTCAAATTTTCGGCCGAGTTATAAAAAAATCCCCAGTCTCAACATAGTAGGTCTATGCGAAACTGGGGGAGGGACCATAGCTTCGAGTTAGTTAGTCAATACTTTTGTCCGTGGGCTGAAAACTACAAGTCTTCATCCCAAAGCATTGCTCTTTCTTTTCTCTCCAGGTTTTGGTCCCATTATAGAAAGGTGGAGAGCATCCGTGTGCCGGGAAACAGGGGGGGGAACCGGCGGTTTAACGAATGCCTCCACCAAACCCTATAGTCCACAGCATAGTATCGTTTCATCCGTATGTCAATAGGCATTTTTTTCATTGCATTTTTCGGCGCTGTTGGACTTTCTTTTTTATTTGTTCCGCTCGTGCGGCGAGTCGCATTGCGTTTTCATATTGTCGATGAGCGCACGCAAGCTCCTGCACGGAAGATTCATACGCGGCCAACGCCACTGCTCGGCGGTATAGCAATCTTTTGTTCTTTTTTTATCCTCGTTCTTTTCTTGTATCTTTGGGGAATTGATTTTCCTGAAAGCCAAATTAAAGCGAAGTATTTTCTTGGCATGCTTCTTGGCGCGCTTCTTCTTATGATCGGGGGATACTTTGATGATCGCTATTCGTTGTCGCCGCGCAAGCAAATTATTTGGCCGATTGCTGCAGCGCTTGTTATCATTGCAAGTGGGATTGGGATTACGTATATTACAAATCCGTTTGGCGGACCCTTGGGAACAGAGCAGATTCGTCTTGATGATTATGAAAAAATTCTTTTTTGGTTTCGTGGTTGGCCGTATAAATTTACTATTCTCGCAGATCTCTTTACCTTTCTTTGGCTCCTTGGCATGATGTATACAACGAAGTTTTTGGATGGGCTCGATGGCCTTGTGCCGGGGGTAACGATTATCGGCGCATTGATTGTTGCCGCATTAGCGCTTGATCCCGTCGTTGATCAGCCAGTGACAGCGCTCCTTGCCATTCTGCTCGCAGGGTGTTTTGCTGGATTTCTTTTTTGGAACTGGCATCCGGCAAAGATATTTCTTGGTGAGGGCGGCTCGCTTTTTGCGGGATTCATGCTTGGAGCGCTTTCTATCGTCTCGGGCAGTAAAGTTGCAACAACCGCGCTGGTCTTTGGTATTCCTATATTGGATGTTCTTTGGGTGATTGCGCGACGGCTTTTTTGGGAACGACATTCGCCGCTTCGCGCTGATCGCAAGCATTTGCATTTTCGACTCCTTGATATTGGGCTCTCGCATCGGAAAACAGTTCTCCTTCTCTATTTTCTCACCGCATACGTTGGCGTGACTGCGCTTTTCCTGCAGAGTAGAGGGAAGCTTATTGCGTTTGTTGTATTGTCGGCAAGTATGCTGGTTTTGGGAGTGGGACTCATGTGTATACGTTGGATAAAAAAATGAATTCTTCTCGCCGTCCATTTATTATTTTTGGCATTGTGATTGCCACAGCGATCATTCTCCGAATGATCTATTGGCTTTCTCCTATGAAAGAATTTCGTGTCGTGATTGGTGGACAATCTATTATTGTCGAAGTTGCGCGTGATGAAGAAACGCGGCGCAGGGGTCTTTCCGGGCGCATGACACTCGCGCAAGATCATGGGATGTTTTTTATTTTTCCGGAAAAAAGTGCAGAGCGTTTTTGGATGAAAGATATGTTTATTCCTCTTGATATGATTTGGATTGATGATGGGAAGATCGTTGATATTCTTCCACGCGTTCCCGCGCCGGCATTTGGTGCGCTGGATTCTGCTTTGCCTTTTTATGCACCCAAAATGCCGGCGACGAGGGTTCTTGAAGTGAATGCGGGGACAGCGGAACGTTTGGGGTGGAAAATAGGGGATACAGTCTTTACATCTTTTTAGCTCTTTGCTATTATCATCAAATGACATTCGCAGTAATCAAAACCGGTGGAAAACAATATATCGTCCGCGAGGGCGATGTGTTGACATTGGAGAAATTGGTCGGAGTCGCAGGTGATACGGTAACGTTTTCGGATATACTTCTTGTCGCAGACGAAGCAGGAGAAAAGGTAACTGCTGGTACTCCATTGGTTTCCGGCGCGAAGGTGGAAGGCAAGATTGTGGAGCAGGGGAAAGGGAAGAAAATTTTTATCATCAAATACAAGCCGAAGGTGCACTACCGTCGTAAGCGTGGGCATCGGCAGCTCCAGACGAAAGTGAAGATAGAAAAAATACAGACCGCATAAAATCGCATACTGTCACACAAACAAAGTCCGCCAAAGGCGGACTTTTCGTTTGGTGACGCTTCGCGCTTGGCGTTCGCTCCGCTCCTCGCTCATCGTAGTATTACTACGCCTCGCTCGGTGCTCGCTCCACGCCGTCGCATTATGCGATTTTCTGCTAGTCTTTCCTCTTGTGAAGAAAGATTTTTTTTGTTATTCTTTTATAATCACGGCCTCATCGTCTAATGGCTAGGACAGGTGGTTCTCATCCACCAAATCGGAGTTCGATTCTCCGTGGGGCTAAAAAATAAACCTATGTCCAATGAAGTTGTCCTCGACATCGAAACACAAAATACGTTTCAAGATATTGGAAGTCGTGATACGGATCAGTTAAAAATTTCCGTAGTGGGCGTGTATACGTATCGTGATGATCAATTTCGTATTTACACCGAAGAAGAATTACCGACACTCTGGTCTGTTCTTGAACACGCAGATCGTATCATTGGCTACAATCATCGCTTGTTCGATATGCCGGTGCTCAATAATTATTACTCCGGCGATTGTACAACCTTTCCACTTTTAGATATGATGGAAGCAGCAGCAGATGCATTGGGGTATCGTCCGAAGCTTGATGATCTTGCGTTTGGGACCCTTAAAACCCGTAAAAGCGGCCATGGGCTTGATGCCGTGCGTTATTGGCAAACCGGAGAGATTGAAAAATTGAAAAAATATTGTCTGGACGATGTGCGCATTACCCGCGATTTATATCACTATGGTCGTACGAAGGGACACATTGTGTATGCGCAAACGTTCGGCGCTCCGCGCGTGATTCCTGTTGATTATTCACTTCCACTCGCCAAACAAAAAATCAATTTAACGCTTGGCTTGTAAATTGAGAGCGTAGAAAAAAGACAAATTTTAGTCTTCGAGCGTAGTCGAGAAGCTACAATGTGGCTTACTTCTCGACTTCGTCCGCTAGCTGGCGGACTCCGCTCGAAGAATAAATGACTTTTTCTACAGGTTCAAATTATGTCAGAATCACAAAACGGAGGATTTTTTAGTAGCGCGTCACCGAAGCTTACATTTGTTTTCGGTCTTGTCGCGGGGCTTGCAGTTGTAAGTTTTATTGGATTTATTATCTTGCTTGCTGGGAATTTTAAAGAAGGAAAGGAAGTTGCTTCGAATGTTACTCCTCCGACACTCGCACAAGCGCCAAATCCTTTGTCCGTGGAAGAGCCGCAAGAGCAAGTCGGATCGTTCCGTCCTGTTGATAATGAAAAAGAGCATATTCGCGGTGATAAAAATGCCGCAGTGACAATTATTGAGTGGTCTGATACTGAATGTCCCTTCTGCAAACGTTTTCATCCAACCGTACAAGAGATGCTTGATACGTATAAAGGGAAAGTGCGTTGGGTGTATCGTCATTTTCCATTGCGACAATTACACTCCAAGGCAGCGAAAGAAGCAGAGGCAACAGAGTGTGCGTATGAGCAAGGAGGGGACGATGCGTTCTGGAAGTACGTGGATCGTATTTATGCAATTACACCATCGAATGATGGATTGGATCCGGCAGAGCTTCCAAAGATTGCAACATCGATTGGTCTTAATAAGCAAAAATTTGAGACGTGTTTAAATTCAGGAAAATATGTAAGTAAAGTTCAAGAAGATGAAAATGATGCCGTTTCGGCAGGAGGTCGTGGCACGCCATATTCCGTGATTGTCGCTGGGGATCAGAAGATTCCGGTATCTGGCGCCGTGCCTGCATCAGAATTGAAACAGATATTGAATCAGGTTGTTCAATAATATGAAATCAGTCACCATTTATTCAACGCCGACGTGCCCTTTTTGTAAGATGGCAAAGCAATTTTTAACAGAGAAGGGAATTGCGTATACCGACGTTGATGTTGCGGCAGACGAAAAAAAAGCCCAAGAGATGATTAATAAATCCGGACAGATGGGTGTGCCGGTCATTGCCGTTACCGATGAAAACGGAAAAGAAGAAATCATTATCGGATTTGATCGCGCTAAACTCGCAACAGCCGTCGGTATAACTATCTAATCATCAATCATAATTTCTAACTCTATAACCTATTCTTTCTTTTCAGCTTGAGTTATTAGAAGTATGTCCGACATCTACAACGTCATTATTATTGGCTCCGGGCCGGCGGGATTGACCGCCGCTCTTTATGCTGCGCGGGCAAATTTGAAGCCCTTGCTTTTTGCTGGTCGAACGTGGGGCGGGCAGTTGATGTTGACGTCAGAGGTAGAGAATTATCCCGGGTTCCCGAAGGGGATTATGGGACCGGAACTTATGCAGCTCATGCGTGATCAAGCTTCGTGTTTCGGGACGACAATTATTGATGACAATGTCACGCGCGTGGATTTTTCAGGGTCGTCACATCACGTCTTTGTTGGCGAGAAACAGTACACTGGAAAAGCAATCATCATTGCAACTGGCGTTTCATCCATTTGGCTTGGGCTCGATTCGGAAACGCGACTTCGCGGCAAGGGCGTATCGTCCTGCGCCACGTGCGATGGCGCATTTTTTCGCAATAAAGAAGTGGTGGTTGTTGGAGGAGGGGACAGTGCGCTTGAAGAGGCGAATTTTTTAACGAAGTTTTGTACGAAGGTGACCATCGTGCATCGGCGCGACGCTCTGCGGGGATCAAAAATTATGCAGGATCGCGCAAAGAAAAATCCGAAAATCGCATTTATTTTAGATAGCGCCGTGGAAGAGATTTTGGGCGACACGAACGTCACTGGCGTGCAATTAAAAAACGTGAAGACGAACGTCGTGACCGCATATAAAACCGACGGCGTATTTGTTGCGATCGGACACAAACCGAATACGGAAATTTTTGCCGGGCAAATCGAGCTTGACGCGAAAGGATACATCGTCCCGAAAGAACATTCTGCGACAAATGTTCCCGGTGTTTTTGTTTCAGGTGATGTGAACGATCACCGCTACCGCCAAGCCGTGACTGCAGCAGGGATGGGGTGCCAAGCTGCGATTGATGCAGAGAAATGGCTTGAAGAACATCTATGAATTACTACGATACGATTATTTTAGGCGGGGGGGCGGCGGCGTTTTCTGCTGCTATTTATTCTGCACGCTATCAGATGGCCACAATGCTCATTCATGAAGAGTTTGGCGGCGAAACAAGTACCGCTGGGCCCATTGAAAATTATCCGGGTTTTAAAAAAATTGATGGGTTCGAACTCATGCAGAACATGGAAGAACAAGCAAAAGCGCTCGGTGTTACCATGGTTGGCGGAAAAGCAGAGCTTACCAAAAATATCCATCATTGTTTCCAAGTACGCGTAGGAAAAGAACTTTTTGAGGGCAAAACGATTATTCTTGCGGTTGGCATGGAACGCAGAAAAATAGGGTTGCCAAACGAGGGTACATTAAAAGGCAAGGGTATCCATTATTGCGCAACCTGCGATGGGCCAGTGTATAAGAATAAAATTGTTGGTGTTGTTGGAGGAGGGGACAGCGCAGTAAAGTGGGTGAATCAACTTTCTGATATTGCCGCGCATGTGTACCTTATTGCACGTGAAAAAAATATCGATCGAGCGGAGCCAATCAATCGCAGTATAGTAAAAAAGAAAAAAAATATTACGATGCTTTTTGAAACGGAGGTGCAAGAGCTCGTTGGTGAAAGAAAGTTACAACAGGTGCGTCTTTCAAAAAAAGTTGCAGGTTCAGATATGCTCGCGCTTGATGGTTTGTTTGTCGCAATTGGCGCAGTGCCACGCGGGACAATTCCAGAGGAACTTGGCGTTGCGACGAATGCTAAAGGAGAGGTGATTGTCGATCGCATGATGAAAACAAGTGTTGATGGCGTCTTTGCGGCGGGGGATATGACGGATGCGGCTGGTGGATTTAAACAAATCGTTACTGCAGCAGCGGAAGGCGCTCTTGCTGCAACGAGCGCATATCAGGATGTAGGTGCGCACGCAGCAAATGTTTGTGAGCTCCATGCAGTACCGGTGGTGGCGCCATCACGCGAGGTAAGTAAAGCCAGTGAAGACAGTAAAAACACATGAAAATATCTTTTCACGGTGCGGCAAAAAGTGTTACGGGCGCGAATCACTTGATTGAAAGTGGTGCAACAAAAATTTTGGTCGATTGTGGTTTGGCGCAAGGTGATCGTTTTTGTCGAGAAAAAAATTATGCGCCGTGGGTGTATGATCCGAAAGAGATTGCTGCTGTTTTTTTGACACATGCACACGCGGATCATGTGGGGCGATTGCCGAAACTTGTGCATGATGGGTTTCATGGCAAAATTATTGCGACGCCGCCGACACTCGACCTTACACTTTTAAATCTGCACGACTCTTTAAAGTTGATGGAAGAGGAGGCGGAGCGTTACGGCACAAAACCGCTTTATAGCGCAAATGACGTGCTCGCAACAGAGCGGCTTTTCGAAGGGCTTACCTATAAAACGCCGTATATACTCAATAACAATTTTACGATAACGCTTGAAGATGCGGGGCATATTCTCGGATCATCTTTTGTCGTGATTGAAACAGAAGGCAAGCGACTTGTTTTCACGGGCGATGTGGGGAATGCGCCAACGCCGTTACTTCCGCCGCCGACGAAAATTGTGACAACGAATTATCTTGTGATGGAGTCTGCGTATGGGAATCGCTTACATGAAGATCGTGATACGAGAAAAATTCATCTTGAGCGTGCGATTGAAGATACCATAGCACGAGGTGGCGTACTCATGGTCCCCGCATTTGCCCTTGAGCGCACACAAGAAATCCTTTTTGAATTGAATGATCTTGTCGAGCATCATCGCGTTCCGCAAATTCCTATTTACATTGACAGTCCGATGGCGATCCACGCGACCGCACTCTATAAAAAATATGAGAACTACTTTAACCAATCTGCGCAGTATATTATCCGAAGTGGCGACGAAATTTTTAAATTTCCGGGTTTACATTTTACATTAACAAGTGAGGAATCAAAAGCGATCAATGCGATAAAACCACCAAAAATGATTATCGCGGGAAGTGGAGATGGAACCGCGGGGCGCATTCTCCATCACGAAAAACGCTATCTTTCGGATCCACATTCCACACTTTTGATTATTGGGTATCAAGTAAAGGGGAGTATGGGAAGACGACTTTTAGAAGGAGAAAAAACAGTGACAATCCACGGGGAACCCATTCATGTTCGTGCGAAAATTCAAAACATCGGCGGCTATTCTGCTCACGCAGATCAAGATGGATTATTTGGACTGGTTGCTGCTATGCGTCCGCTTCCTGAAAAAGTGTTTTTGGTGCAAGGAGAAGAAGAGGCCGCAAACGCGCTTAAATTTAAAATTCGTGATACACTAGGAGTGAACGTGACCGTGCCGGGGCTGGGGGACTCATTTGAATTATAAATTTCTGCCTAAGGCGGATCAGCATTTGGCTGAAAGTATAACTAACATTATGCCACAAGAACTTAGCAATTCTTACCTTAAATATAAAATCTGTGTGTCCGGAGCAGCGGAGACCGAGCTTTGCAGCGAGGATACATTGGAGCTTGCGAAAGAAGTCGGGAGAGAAATTGTTCGGCAAAACGGCATTATTGTGACGGGTGCTACGACCGGCATTCCGTATTGGGCGGCGATTGGCGCAAAAGAAGAAGGTGGGATATCGCTTGGTATTTCTCCGGCGGCAAGCGAGATTGCGCATGTAAAATCCTATAAACTTCCGACGGATTATTTCGACCTCATCATGTACACGGGGTTTGAGTATTCCGGAAGAAACCTTCTCCTCATCCGTTCGTCTGATGCGGTCATTAATATTTGCGGACGCATCGGCACCTTAAACGAATTTACGATTGCGTTTGAAGATAAAAAAGTTATTGGTGTTTTGGAAGGAACAGGAGGAGCCGCCGATATGATTCGCGATATTGTAGCGAAAAGTCACAGAGGTTCGGGGAAAATTGTGTATGATACGAATCCGAAACGATTGGTTGAAAAAGTGATTGAACTTATTAAGAAGGAGAAGGTTGTACTTCCGTCAATGCGGGTTATTCGAAAAAAGGGTGCCGGATAGAAAGATTTGTGATTTCAGATTTTTGATTGATGATTTATTTTTTTGGGAGATTCAATCTAAAATCTACAATCAACAATTTGCAATTATTTTATGATTTACATCGCATCGGATCATGGAGGATACGAATTAAAAGAAGTGCTCAAGAAATATCTTGCGGAGCTTGGTGAATCGTGCGAAGATCTTGGGCCCACGACACTTGATTTCAATGACGATTACCCTGATTATGCTTCGAAACTCGCAGAGACGCTGCTCCAAAAAGATGGACGCGGGATTCTTCTTTGTCGCAATGCGATTGGCGTATGTGTTGTTGCGAATAAATTTCGCGGTGTGCGCGCAGGTATTGGGTATTCTACCTATGCGGCAAAGACCATGCGGGAAGACGATGACGTCAATGTACTGTGCCTTCCTGCAGATGCCCTCAAAATTGATGCGGCAAAAGAAATCGTACGGATGTGGCTTAGTACACCATTCTCCCGCGAACCTCGGCACCAGCGCCGCATTGCAAAGATTGCAGACATTGAACGGGAACACATGAAATGAAGATGCATATCTACGCATCACTTCTTTCGGTGCACGATCGTGACGCGGTGAAGGAATGGAAGCGTGTAGAGCGGTATGTTGATGGTGTGCACATTGACGTTGCTGATGGACTCTTCGTTTCTCATAAGACGAGATTTACGCCACAGTTTGCACGAACAATAAAGACGCGCAAATGGAAAGACGTGCACCTTATGGTGCGCTATCCGGAGCGCTATGTGGGAGCGTATGTTCGCGCAGGTGCACAGGAAATAGATATCCATTTTGAAACGCTGAAGATGCCAGCACATTCGCTGCGAAGTATTAAAAAACGTTTTCCCAAAGTCGTTCTTTATCTTGCAGTAAATGCCACGACGCCCGCACGTGCTATTATTCCGCTCATTCCTTTTCTTGATGGGGTTTTATGTATGACACAGGAAAAACCGGGAACGAGCGGAGAAAAGTTTGCATCACGTGTACTTAAAAAAATTCGTGTACTACGGCGATATGCGCTTAAGTTGCCGATCATGGTGGACGGTGGGATTAACGCCGAAACCGCTCGCCTCGCGCGTAATGCAGGCGCAACCATTGTGGTAAGCGGATCGTATCTTTTTCGTAGCGATGATGCCGCGTATGCGGCCCACTCGCTTCGTGTATGACCATAAAGCAACTTAAACGGAAAGCAAACGAAATCCGTCAAGACATCGTGAAAATGCTTTTGAAGGCTTCCTCTGGACATTCTGCCGGCCCTTTAGGTATGGCGGATATTTTTACCGCGCTATATTTCTCTGTTTTGCAGCACAATCCAAAAAAACCATTATGGGAGGATCGTGACCGCGTTATTCTTTCGAATGGTCATATTTGTCCGGTACTGTATGCAACCCTCGCACACGCGGATTATTTTCCAAAAAAAGAATTGGGTACATTGCGAAAACTCGGTACGCGTCTCCAAGGGCATCCGCATCGTGGGAGTTTGCCGGGTATTGAAAATACAAGCGGTCCTTTGGGGCAGGGGCTTTCACAAGCAATTGGCATGGCAATTGCCGCAAAGATGGACAAGAAAAAACACGTCGTATATTGTCTTATGAGTGACGGCGAACATGATGAGGGGCAGACATGGGAGGCAATCATGCTTGCAGGGAAATTACATCTCGACAATCTTACGTGTATGATGGATCGTAATAATATACAGATTGACGGCATGACAGAAGACATTATGCCGCTCGAATCATTGAAGGCAAAGTATGAAGCATTCAATTGGCATGTGCTTGAGATTGACGGACATAACGTCGAGGCAATCATCGACGCGTGCAACAGCGCAAAAGCGATCGTTGAGAAGCCCGTAATGATCATCGCACACACGATTCCGGGCAAGGGTGTTGATTTTATGGAGTTTCAGTACGAGTGGCATGGCAAACCGCCGAACAAAGACGAGGCGAAACTTGCGTTGCACGAATTGCGAACATTGAAAGGTAAAATTAAGAGCGAACATGAATAATTTTTTTGGAGCTCCATTATTATTCGAGCGTAGTCGAGAATTACAATGAACTATCTGAACACAAATCTTTACAAAAAAGACGTTGAACAAATTCCGACCCGAAACGGGTACGGTGATGGATTAGTGTTGGCAGGAGAAAAGGATCCGAATGTGGTGGTGTTGTGTGCGGATCTTACAGAGTCTACTCGCAGTTTGGCGTTTGCGAAAAAATTCCCCGAGCGATTTATCCAAGTGGGTGTCGCAGAACAAAATATGGCGGGGGTGGCGGTTGGGCTTGCCGTTGAGGGAAAGATTCCTTT